>CAMWNK010000001.1 GCA_947175555.1 uncultured Clostridia bacterium
CGCTTATCGTTTAAGTATTTATTGCCTACATATACTGTTGCCAATCTATTTTACAAAATAAGTTGACCATATTTGTCATATTTTATATTGGTGTAAAGGCGCGGGATACCCGCGCCATGTTTTATTATTGTTCGCTATAGCTCCATACGACAGGTCTGTCGTTATTCCAATTCTTTGACCAGCTGCCGGGGTTGCTTGCCGCAATACAGTATATCGTAAGCGAAGTGCAATGTCTGAATGCGTCCTCATTGATATAAGCTACGCTATTGGGTATAACTATGCTTGTAAGCAATGTGCAACCGGAGAATGCACTGTAAATAACCTTAGTATTATTATAAATCGTGCAAGAAGTGATGACGTGTGATTTTGCTTGCATTAATACTACGTAAGGATTATTTTTATTGCCCAAGTATAGACCGTTGCTGAACTCGTTATATATTAGGCTGTCGCATCCGCTGAACGCAGCCGGACCTATATAAGTGATGCCGTTGGGGATAGAAATACTGCTAAGAGAGTTGCAATCGAAGAATACATGATTGCTTATAGTGGTAACGCTATCGGGAATGATAATGCTTCTAAGCGAAGTGCAATTTTGAAACATAGCGCTTTCTATAGATGTGATGCCGTCAGGCAATGTTACATTAGTAAGCGCGGTGCAACCGTCAAAGGCAGAACTTCCTATGGTTTTTACACTATCAGGTATTATCACGCTTTTAAGCGAAGTACATAGGGCGAAAGCAGAATGACCTATAGACGTAACGGTATTGGGGATAGTAATGCTTGTAATGGAGCTGCAGTTCAAGAATGCAGTATTCCTTATAGACGTAACGGGCAGACCGTTAAATTCCGAAGGTATTATTATGTCGGTATCGGTACATTCGCCTATGCCGTTAACCGAATACGAGTCGATTTCTTCAAAAAATTCCAGACCTACGGAAGCGCTTCTTATCGTGTAGTTGCATTCGGTACATACGCCGCCTGTTACTGTATGGTTGGCATAATTCTTTACATCCAAGCAGTTAACGCACTTATATTCGTGTCTGATGTTATCGGCTGCTACGTACTTATAATTATGCTCGAACGCAGGTAATTCTCTGTAAGTAGTATAACTGCAATCAGAGCAGGTTACATAGTCGTCCCAACCTATCTCGGTGCAAGTAGGAGACTTGGCTGCATGAGTTACTATACTGTGATTATTGCTGTCAATATCTATTACGGTATCTTCTTTGGATATTTCGTCATTAGCCGACTGGTCTAAGTAGTACTTGTCGCAGCTTTTGCAATGCCAGTAATTAATATTGCCTTTAGCGCTGCAAGTGGCGGCAACTTGTGCAATCTCTTCCAAGTCGTGCGTGTGGCCGTCCCCGCATGCAACAATAGCTAATGCGGCGGCTATTGTCATAATTAACACAAGAGATAGTAATATAATGCGTTTTTTCATAGTCTTAAGCACGCTGTGTTGTCATAAACAGCGCAGTTCCCCTCCCAAATTGTCTAGCAAATAATATTGCGTATATAATAATTATACCTTATTAACAATATGATTGCAATCATCGATTAGGGGAGAGTTAACCGCTCATAGTCTTGCCGATAAGAAGTCGCATCTTTATTCATATGTAGATTAATCGTAATTGACTATATCTAAAGCGTTGTGCTAAAATACAGTAGATTAAATAAGCCGCAATTTAGGCGGAGAATAAGAGGATAATGTAATGGCTTTTACAGGACTTATAATTATGGATGGATACGGAGTGAATAAGTTCGCTCCCTTCAATGCGATATCTCCCGAGACGGCGCCCAACGTCATCAAGCTGTTTTCGGACAACCCCGCAACGCTGCTCAACGCAAGCGGTCTAGCGGTAGGATTGCCCGAGGGACAGATGGGCAATAGCGAGGTGGGGCATCTCAACATCGGCGCGGGCAGGATAATCTATCAGGAGCTCACCCGCATTACCAAGTCTATTCAGGACGGGGACTTCTTTACCAATCCCGCCCTTCTTAAGGCTATGAACAACGCTAAGGTAAGCGGCAAGAAGCTGCACGTCATGGGACTTGTTTCCGACGGAGGCGTGCACTCGCACAATACGCATCTCTACGCGCTTGTCAAGATGGCTAAGCAGCTTGGTCTGGACAATATATATATACACTGCTTTATGGACGGCAGGGATGTCCCTCCCGAGAGCGGCAAGGGCTTTATCGAGCAGTTGCAAGAAGAGCTTGACAAGCAGGCTTTCGGTAGGATAGCTACCATATCGGGCAGATTCTACGCTATGGACAGAGACAATATCTGGGACAGGGTAGAGAAGTCTTATAAGGCTATTGTCGACGGCGATGGTGTAAAGGCAAGCGATCCCGTGCAGGCTATGGCGGACAGTTATGCCGCGGGAGTAACGGACGAGTTCGTATTGCCTACGGTCATTTGCGACGGCGGCAGACCTGTAGCGGAAGTGGAAGAGGGCGATAGCATAATTTTCTTCAATTTCCGTCCCGACCGCGCGCGTCAGATTACGAGGTCTTTTATCTATCCCGACTTTGATAAGTTTGACAGAGCTAAAGGTTTCCTCAAGCCCTGCTACGTATCTTTTACTCAGTATGACGTTACTTTCAACGGCAGTCTCGACGTAGCGTACCGTCCCGAGTCGTATACCAATACCCTCGGCGAATATCTGTCCAAGTGCGGCATCAAGCAATTCAGAATTGCAGAGACGCAGAAGTACGCTCACGTAACGTTCTTCTTCAACGGCGGAGTTGAGGCTCCCAACGAGGGCGAGGAGAGGATACTTATAGATTCTCCCAAGATAGCCACCTTCGACCTCAAGCCCGAAATGTCTGCCTACGAGGTTACCGACAGAGCGGTTGAGGAAATCAAGTCGGGTAAGTACGACGTCATGATACTCAACTTCGCTAACGGCGACATGGTAGGTCATACGGGAGTTATGGACGCAGCTATCAAGGCCGTGAAGGTAATAGACGAGTGCGTTCAGAGGGTCGTAGACGCGATACTCTCCGTAGGCGGCAAGGCGCTTATCACTGCAGACCACGGCAACTGCGACTATATGTATGAGCCCGACGGCACGCCTTTTACCGCTCATACTACCAATCCCGTGCCTCTTATCGCAGTAGGCGACGACAGCATCTGCTTCCTCGAGAACAACGGTAAGCTGTGCGATATCGCTCCTACAATGCTCGATATGATGGGATTGCCCAAGCCTGCCGAGATGACGGGACACTCCCTTGTCAGACGCAAGGTCAAAAAATAAGAATAGACAATGCTTATGAAAGATATCCGAAACCTGCGTTTCGGATATTTTTATATAGATTAACCTTTGCTTAATGTGTATCGGCTATCTGCATGTAAAGCAGCTTGTCGCCTTCTTATATCGCTATCTGCATGTAAAGCAGTTTATTGCCTTCTTATATCGGTTATCTGTATGTAAAGCAGCTTGTCGCCTTCCTGTCGGCTATCTTGTAATATTAAGAGGTAAAATTCAACTGCAAAATATATCGACGGCTAGGCAGCGGCGGCGCAGATTATATCGCCACTCCGATAGCTTGATATCGCTTGAAAGTAAAAAATATATTGACTTAACCGTATTCGACTAATATACTATCCGATTACTTTGTGTTATAATTAGTACAAAGGTTGATTTTTCAGTCCTTTAATTCGGCGCTGAGGGCTCTTACATAGGGGTGTCGGCGCTTGCGGAGGTCAATTATGGAGGAAGAACAAGTCAAGCAGTCCGGCAAGTTCGTCTACGACTTTATTAAAGAAGTCATCGACGAGACGGGACCGCGTCTCCCCGGTACGCCCGAGGAGAAGAGAGGCGCAGAGATAATAGGCGTCAGAGCGCAGGAAATTACGGGTACGCCTTCGGTAACGGAGAGCTTTTCGTTGCACGACAGGGCGTCTATAGGCGCAATTCCCGTACTCGGCATATTCGGACTTATAGCTTTTGCGCTGTTCTATCTTTCGCCTATAGCAACGCTCGTCGTATCTGCGCTGTGCTTGCTGTTTGCGGTGGTGCAGATATTTACATATAAGGGTTGGTTCGATTTCCTTTTCCCCAAGTCTCAATCGCAGAACGTATACTCGATTTTACCGCCCAAGGACGGACAGGACGTAAAGTATACTATCATGTTTTCGGGACATGTGGATTCTTGCTGGAACTGGAATCTATCGCTTAAAAATCCCAATACCGCTATCCCCAAGATAGTTATAGGCGTAGTAGGCTTTTTCGTCATGATGATAATATCCGCCGTCGCAATAGGCTTGGGCGCATATTCGTTTAAGACGATAGCTTATCTTGCGTCGCTTCCGTCTCTCGGCGGCAGGGCGATATTCATGATAGTGCTGTATTGCTTGCCTTTGATTACCGTCCCCGGGAGCTACTGGCTGTCGGAGTATCTCACTTGGGATAAGACTAAGGCGTCCCCCGGCGCTATGGATAATCTTTCCGGCATAGGCATAGGGCTTGCCGTAACTAAGTATCTTAAGGAAAATCCCGAGGCTCAGCCCGACGGTTGCCGCGTGATTATCGCAGGCTTGGGCGCGGAAGAGGCGAGCCTTAAGGGCGCGTCCGCCTTTGTGAAAAAGCATAAAGACGACGGTATGCTCGATAATCTGTATGTCATCAATCTCGACTCTTTCCGCGACGATAAGTATTTCAGCGCGATTAAGGGCGACGCATGGCTCATGTCGAGATTCGATAGGGGACTGGTAGATATTACTAAGGACGCTATGCGCGAGGCGCTCGGCAGCGACGCTACCGAGAGTTGCCCCGGGGAGATGCTCAATCCCGTGGGCGGTTGCGATTCTACTCCTTTCTGCCGCGCGGGCGTGAAAACGGTAACGCTGTGCGCGCAAAAGCCCACCCTTACCGATTATTATCATACTTGCAAAGATAACGTGGAAGGTCTGAGCATGTATTCGCTGGAAAAGGGCTTTTTGACCGTAGTCAATATGATACCCAAGATAGACGCCTATCACGCGTCTTTGCAGGGCGAAAAGTAAATCATAATTTTGCACTGTTAGGGCGGATGGGCTTGATGCCTGTCCGTCTTTTTAATTGTTTGCAAAGGTAAAAATTTCGTTGGTTTAACTCTTAATCCCGCTCCGTATTTCGGCGGTGCAGGCAGGTAATGTTTAATTTAAGTAAAGTCGCATACAATTATGTTCAACTTGTGTCAAGTAATGCGGCGCGACTATTGACTAACCCCTCGCGCGTGTGTTAAAATATACGGGTAATAAATACTTATCTCAGGAGGATAATATGAGCGACATCAAATACTACTCCCTTAAGGAAGTAACCGGCAGAGATATGGCTGCCGAGCATTACGGCGTAAGCCGTTGGGCAGATCCCAAGGAAATCAACGCTAAACTCAAGGAGCTTACGGATAAGAACGTATATTGTATCTCCGACGAGGAATATAAGCGTATATGCAGCGAGTTTTACGATGTAAAGTGCGCCGGCTCCAAGAAAGTTACCGGCGAGGCCAAGAAGTTTATTCCCGGCGGCGTTCAGCATAACTTAGCTTTCAATAAGCCTTTCCCTATGTGCATGGTCAAGGCCGAGGGCGCTTACCTCTACGATATCGACGGCAATAAATATACCGACTTTTTGCAGGCGGGCGGTCCTACCATATTGGGAAGCAATTTCCCTTCGGTCCAGAAGGAAGCAATCGAGCTGATTAAGGACTGCGGTCCCGTTACAGGTCTTTTCCATGAGGCTGAGTTGCTCATTGCCAAAGAGATTAACAAGTACATGCCTGGCGTAGAGATGTTCCGTATGCTCGGCAGCGGTACCGAGTCGTAATGGCAGCTATCCGCGTGGCGCGTTGCGCTACCCGCAAGAAGAGAGTAATCAAGGTCGGCGGAGCTTATCACGGATGGTCCGACCAGATGGTCTACGGTCTTAAGATACCCGGAACTCGTCAGTACCTCGAGTCCCACGGTATCCCCAATCAGAGCTTTGAGCTTATCGACGAGGTAAGACCTAACGACCTCGAGATGCTTGAGGATTATCTCAAGGCTAATAGACGTAAGGGCGGCACGGCTTGCGTTATCGTAGAGCCCGTAGGACCGGAGAGCGGTACCCGTCCCGTAGCTTGGAATTACAATAAGGGCGTAGAGCTGCTTTGCCGTAAGTACGGCGCGCTCTTCATCTTCGACGAGGTTGTTACCGGCTTCAGAGTAGGTCTCGGCGGCGCGCAGGGCTTGTTCGGCGTCAATCCCGACCTTACCATATTCGGTAAAATCGTTGCCGGCGGCTATCCCGCAGCAGGCGGCGTCGGCGGTAAGAAAGAGTATGTCAGCTGCATGGCGGCAGGCGTTGCAAGCGGTATGAAGAGAGCTTACGTCGGCGGTACGCTCGCTGCTAACCCTCTGTCGGCTATGGCAGGCTATTGCGCTATCAAGGCCATTGCGGAGAACGATGCTTGCGTCAAGGCAGGACATGCGGGCGACAGACTTACAGACGGTCTCGTTCAGCTTATCAATAAGTATAATCTGCCTTACGTTGCTTACAACCAAGGCTCTATCGTTCACTTGGAGTGCACCGCGGCAATGAGCTACGACTTCTCGTCCAAGCATCTGCTCAAGTCCCTCATACCCGTACTTACCAAGCAGGATATGATTTACGTCCGTAAAGAGGCTATGGAGATGATGGGCGCGGCGTATATGGCTAACGGTATCGTTACTCTCGCAGGCTCCAGACTGTACACCTCTATGGCGGATACCGACGAGGTTATCGACGAGGCTCTCGGCAAGTTCGAGGACGTATTCAAGCTCGTCGTAGAGCGTACCGCTCCCATGGAACAGCAGGTTGCCGACTTCAAGAAGGCTCACGGCAAGGATAAGGAAGGCAAAGCGGCTAAGAAGGCTAAGGCTAAGCAGGAGATAGCTCAGCGTCAGGCTGATGCCAAGCAGGCGGCCAAGCAGGCGGCTAAGGACCTTAAGGCTCTCAAGGCTAAGTCTTTTAAGTGCTGATAACGTGCGGGCGGACGTCGCAGGCGTCCGCCCGTAAATAATATTCTTCCGCTAATCACAAGCGGACTATACGGTAAGGATTGATGGAAACCAAGTATATAATCGCCCACGATATGGGCACCAGTTCGGACAAGGCTGTACTCGTTGACATGGAAGGCAGGATAGTGTCTACTCAGACCGAGCCTTATCCGACGTATTATCCCGCTCCCGCTTTTGTCGAGCAAGATCCCGCAGATTACTGGCGCGCAGTATGCGAAGCTACGGCTAAGCTCGTCGATAAGACGGGTATCTCCGCCGACGACGTCAAGGGCGTAGTATTTTCCACTCAGGCTATGGGTATTATCCCCATCGACAAGTACGGCAAGGTATTGCACAACAATATCACTTGGGTGGACGGCAGAGCGGAGAAACAGGCGCACAGCATCATGAAGAAGCTGGGCGGAAAGAAGATTTTTACGCTTGTTGCGGGCACTCCGATAATGGGCAAGGACGTCGTTGCCAAGCTCATTTGGCTCAAGGAAGAGATGCCCAACGTTTACAACGATACAAAGTATTTCCTCGACGTCAACGGATTTCTTAAGTTTATGTGCACGGGCGTTGCCGTTGCAGAGTATTCGGGAGCATCGTCTTACGGTCTTGATTTGAAGAAAAAGACGTGGCTTTCCGCGCTTAAGATGACGGGCATAGATATGTCCAAGCTGCCTCCTTTGGTCAAGAGCACCGATATGATAGGCAACGGACTTACCGAGGAAGCCGCTAAGGCGATGAAGCTCAACGCCGGTACGCCTGTATTCGGCGGTTGCGACGATACTCAGAGCGCGGCAATCGGCTCGGGTATGATAGGCGAGGGAGATATACATATTTATCTCGGCACGTCGGCTTGGGTAGGCGCGACTTCGGCTAAGCAATCTAAGTTTAAGAACGGCGCCGCAGCTATTCAGAGCGCGGACGTCAATATGAATCTTATCGTGGGAATTACCGAGGCGGCAGGTTCCAACCTCGAGTGGATAAAAGAGCAATTTTTCAAGAAAGAGAGCGAAGAGCTCGGCAGCGGAATTTACGACTTCATGGACAGCGTTATCAAGGATATACCCGCAGGCAGCGATTATCTGATATGCACGCCTTGGATGCTCGGAGAGAGATGTCCCGTATCCACTACCACCACGCGCTCTACCTTGTTCAATATAGATCCCCGTCATACCAGAGAGCACCTCATGAGGGCTGTCTATGAGGGTATCGGATACAATCTGAGATGGATTCTCGAGAACTTTAAGAGGGATTACGGCTTCTATACCCGTAAGTTCCGTATCATAGGCGGCGGCGCGCTCAACGACGCATGGATGCAGATGATAGCGGATATTACCAATTCCGAGTTTGCAATAGTGGACAATCCCCGTAATTCGGGCGCGCTCGGCGCGGCTATTATCGCAATGATAGGTCTTGGAGAGCTTAAGGGCTTTGCCGAGGCTAAGCAATTTGTAAAAGAGACCAAGACTTACCGTCCAAATCCCGCCAATAGGCATATATACGACGAGCAGTTTGCAAGCTATAAGCGTATATATTACAGCTTGAATAAGGCATACGAGCTTGCCAATTCCAAGCGTTTCGAGGGGCAGGAGTAATAGGGCGCAGCCTATAAGGAAATTAAAGGAGATTAAGATGAGTAAATTGCAAGACGCTCTCTTGGAGCAATATAATAAACTTGCCGAATATAATCTGCTTGGCGACAGCGATTATATCAGCGCAAGGACCGATAAGGGAATGTTGATTATCGGGCCCGACCGCGTTGTGAAAAGCGTAGAGTACGGAAAAGCCGAGGGAGAAGATGCGCTTCACCTTGCCGTGTACGGCAATACCGACGCCGCGGCTATAGTTCACGCCCATCCCGCTTACGTCAGCGCGGTATCGAGGGCGGGAGCGACTATCCCTGCCGTAGTCGACGATATGTCCCAGATAGTGGGACCTACTTGCCGTACGGTTGCAGCCGACTCGCGCAAAGTTGCCAAAGAGCTTATAAAGCGCAATTCCTGTCTTATTAAAGGCGACGGCGCAATCACGACAGGCAGGACGCTGGACGAAGCGTTTACTTGCATGCTCGTATTGCAAAAGGCGAGTATCTGCTACGTATGCGGCAGCGTGCTCGGCGGTTGCAAGGTTATCAACGGCTTTGAGGCAAGGCTAATGAGATTCGTTTATAAAAAGAAATACAGCAAGGTTAATACCAAGAACAAGATGGAGCAGGAGGGCAATGCATAATGGCATGGACGGCAGAAGAGGAGCTTAGACTCAGACAGGTTATTAAGGATGCGGGCGTCAATCTGCTCAAGGAGAACCTCGTGCAAGGCACTTGGGGCAATACGGCAGTCAGGCTGGATAGCGAGTACATGCTCGTTACGCCTACGGGACTTGACTACATCGCGCTTAAGCCCGAAGATATGCCCGTAGTAAATATTGCCGATCCTTCTATATGGAGAGACGGCAAGAAGCCTACTTCCGAGCGTAAAATACACGCCAGCGTCATGGCGGACCGTCCGGAAATCAATGCTACGATACACTCTCACCCCTACTATTGCTCGGTATTCGCGTCCGTACGCAGAGAGCTGCCTGTACAGGATAAGGCGGACAGAGAGCTGCTCGGCGGCGAGAATATCCGCGTGGGTAAGTACGGTCTCCCCGGTACCAAGACGCTTAAGAAGGGTACGGTTGAGGCGATTAAAGGTCGCAACGCCTGCTTTATGGCGAGCCACGGAGTATTCTGCGCAGGCAAGGCTATGGACGAGGCTTTCGAGATAATGCGCGCTATGGAGCGTTGTTGTAAAAATTATATCGAGGAAATGACGCTCAAGGCTACGGGGCAGTCGGTGTACAGCGATGAGTTGCTGTTCGACTACTTTGTGTCGCGTATGAGCAAATAATGGATTGTATACCCATTATTCCCGACATAATCACGACAAAACAGGCGCGAGAGCTCAACCCTCTCGTGCTTGCTTTCGTAGGAGACTCTGTGCAGACGTTGTACGTAAGGACACGTCTTGCAGTAACATCAACAGCAAAGAGCGGAGCATTGCATAACATCGCCGCAGGCGAAGTGAGCGCGCGTGCACAGGCAAAATGCGCCGAAAAGGCAGTTGAGTTGTTTAATGAAGAAGAAGCGGATATATACCGCAGAGCGCGCAACAACCACACACTTCATACCGCTAAAAACGCCAGTATTGCAGACTATAAGAAGGCAAGCGGACTTGAAGCGGTGATGGGATATCTGTATCTTACGGGGCAGAGGGAGCGGCTGGAGCTCATACTTGCCTTGACGGAGACAGCTGAATAATCGGGGCGGTATGAGCCGCTTGAATGACGCAACCTCAGCGTTGCATGGGAGGATATAATGCCACAGGTCAAACCTAAAGTAACATTGCTTACATATACAGCCAATCCCGAGCAGACCATTGCCATGTCTGCCAAGCTGTGCTATTCGGACGCAACGATAGAGGATCTTAAGGCAGGTGTAGAGAGCGGGGACGTATCCAAGTTCTTATCCCGTCTTACAGGCTTTGGGCATATGTCTCCGTTTGAGCACGCCTCTTTTACATTCGGCATAGAGGGGGTATCACGAGCTTTCCTCGCGCAGGTTACAAGACACAGGATTGCTTCTTTTTCGGTTAAGTCTCAGAGATATGTTGCCGCAAATAAGAGCGGAGAGTTCAATTATATCGTGCCTCCCGCTATCGAGGCTCTCGGCGAGGAGTACGTAGAAAAGTATAAGTCGCAGATGACTCGGATGCACGCATGGTACGGCGAGTGGCAGACGTTGCTCGGCGGCGCTAAAGAGAGCTCCAACGAGGACGCTCGCTTTGTGCTCCCCAACGCTGCGGAAACCAAGATGACTCTCACTATGAACGCGCGAGAGCTTTTGCATTTCCTTGCGCTCAGATGTTGCAATAGAGCGCAGTGGGAGATACGCGAAGTGGCATGGCAGATGCTGAGTCTTCTGATAGAGGTTGCGCCCAATCTCTTCTGCAACGCAGGTCCCGCTTGCGTCAAGGGCGCATGCTCGGAGGGCAAGATGACGTGCGGAAGAGCGGCGGAAGTAAGAGCGCGCCGCGCGGCACTGGATAAGGAAAAGGAATAGACCATATGGTAATAGAAGGCAGGAACAGCATTAGAGAAGCTATCGCCGCAGGTACGGCTATCGGCAGACTTTTTGTGCAGAAAGGTCTGCACGGCATGGAGGATATAGTCGACAGGGCTAAGTCGCAGGGGGCGAGAGTCGTATTCTGCGATAAGAGAGAGCTGGATAAGCTATCCGATAGCGGCGCGCACCGCGGAGTAATTGCGGTGGTAGAGGATTATAAGTATTCTACCTTAGACGACATACGCGCTTTAGCAAGCGCTAAAGGGGAGAAGCTGTTTTTGCTTATTCTCGACGGCATAGAGGATCCTCACAATCTCGGCAGTATTCTGCGCGTTGCAGAGTGCTCGGGAGCGCACGGCATAGTGATTCCCAAGCGTCGCGCCGTCGGCGTCAACGGCACGGTAGTCAAGGTGTCGTCAGGAGCGGCTCAGCACGTAAAAGTAGCGGCTGTCAATAATATTAACGATACTATACGCGCGCTTAAGCAAGACTTCGTCAACGTGTACTGCGCGGATATGCAAGGCGGCGCGATGTATGATACCGATATGACAGGCGACACCGCTATAGTTATAGGTAGCGAGGGATTCGGAGTTAAGTCGCTTACCGCATCGCTGTGCGATAAGGCTATATCGATACCTCAGTCAGGCAAGGTAAATTCACTCAATGCGTCCGTTGCTTGCGGCATACTTTGTTATGAGTTGATAAGGCAGAGGCTAAAGCGATGAACGAGAGCGAGCTTCTCAGTCAAGCTCAATCGGGCAGCGTCGACGCTGCCGAGACGCTTATCAATAATTACAAGGGTATGGTTGCCTCCGTGGCTCGCAGATATTATATTGTCGGAGCGACGCAGGAGGACGCCTTGCAGGAAGGGATGATAGGTCTTTTCAATGCCGTGATGACTTACAATGAGCGCGGCGGTAAGTTTTCTACTTACGCGTATACTTGTATCAGGTCTCGCATTCTCGACGCGGTCAAGAGTGCGTCGAGGGATAAGAACAGACCGCTCAACGATTATGTCCCTATCGATACGCTTATAGGCGTATCGGATATGGAAGAAGAGATATTCGGCAATATCGAGGGGCAGGAGCTGCAAGCGCGAATAAAAGACGCTCTTAACGATAAAGAATATAAAGTGTTGCGCATGTATCTCGACGGTAAGAGCTATGCCGAGATTGCGAGCGAGTCGGATATGCAAATAAAGGGCGTGGATAACGCCTTGCAAAGGATTAAGAAGAAGATCAAGGCAGTCGCCGTCGGATAGTTGACGCATGCGCCTGCGGGGAGAAGTTATGAAAAAGATTATTCCTGTATTGATTATCATATCGCTTATAGCGGTATTGTGCGGCGTTTTGGTTTCTTGCGGACCTAAGTATGACGTCGCGCTTGACTACAACGGCGGCGAGTTGAAGGGTAAGACGGGCACTAACCTGTCTAAGTACGAGGGCAAGGATGTCAATCTGTCCAAGTATAAGCCCGTAAGAGACGGCTATGACTTGTTGCGCTGGCAGGATACAGACGGCAACGTATACGGCGTCGACGATAAGGTGCGCATTGAAGGCGAAATCACGTTGACTGCAGTGTGGACGAGTAAACTCGTATATGAGCTTGCTTCTGATGGAGAAAGCTATACCGTAACAGGCACTACCGATAACGCGTCTTATCTTGCGGACGACTTGACGGTAGCGTCCGAGTATTCAGGCAAGCCCGTTACCGCTGTAGCAAGCGAGGCATTCAAGGGTTGCAGGAGCGTAAAGTCTATCAGTATACCCGACAGCGTTACGCAGATAGGCGGCGGAGCGTTTAACGGTTGTGTCTCCCTTACCTCTATTACGCTTCCTTTCGCGGGCAGAACCGCAACCGAGACGGACGGAGCCAATTACGGACTGCCCTATCTTTTCGGCGGACAGGGCGGCACGTATTCTAACGAGAATAACAACAAGATGCCCCATTCTCTTACTACCGTGATTATATCGGATGCGGCGACGTTTATTCCCGACTGGGCGATAGGCAACTGCAATTATATTACCGACGTCGTGCTTGGTAAAAATATCACTTCTATCGGTACGCGTGCGTTTAATGATTGCAGGGCTCTTGTTAACATTACGTTGCCTGCAAAATGCAATGAAGTAAAGCAGTTTGCCTTTTACGGCGATATAAATGCAAAAATCGTTGTTGAGGGCTCGATTGCTCGCTTAGGTCAGTATGCCTTTGCCAATACAAGGCTGGAGAGCGTTACTCTTTTAAGTATGAGCAGTATTCCGACGTCGGCTTTCACCGGTACCGACCTCAGAGAGATAGTAATCCCCGGAGAGGTAAGGACTATCGGCATAGGCGCTTTTCAGAAATGTACAAAGCTTACCCGCGTTATTATTCTCGGCGATAGCGTAACTTTATCGCAAGTATCCTTTGCGCAATGTCCTCTGCTTACCGCAGACGGCATTGACCTTAGCAAGGTGGTAATAAGCGAGGACGCTACGGGCAGCAATTCGCCTTTCCAAGGCAGCGGAGTCAGCATATAGAAGATATAAGTCGGTCAATCCGATAATATGTATAACTATTAATATATAGGTGGTATTATGAACGTATTCAGCAAGATGTGGTGCAGGACATTTCAGTCGGTATTCCGTATAGTAATTCCTTTTATGCCGTGGCGCAAGCCCGAAGTGCTCAAGTTCGACGACGGAGTGCTCGGATTGCCTAAGTACATAAAGGGTATGGGGATAGATAGCGTACTGCTGATAACAGACGGCGGTATCAGCAGTCTGGGGCTGTGCAATCCTCTTGTGGAAGCGTTGGATGCCGAGGGTATAATATGCGGCGTTTACAATAAGACAGTGCCCAATCCCACAATAGATAACGTCGAAGACGCCTGCGATATGTTCGCCGCCTGCAATGCAAGGGCAATTATTGCCTTCGGCGGCGGTTCTCCCATGGACTGCGCTAAGGCAGTGGGCGCGAGAGTTGCCCGTCCCAACAAGCCCGTGCATAAGATGAAGGGCATACTCAAAGTAGGGCGCAAGCTGCCTCCGCTGTTTGCTATACCTACCACTGCGGGCACAGGCAGCGAGACGACGCTTGCAGCCGTCATCAGCAATCCCAAGACGCATGAGAAGTATCCTATCAACGATTTCGTTCTTATACCTAAATATGCGGTGCTTGATCCCAAGTTGACTGTAGGACTTCCTAAGAAGGTTACGTCCACTACGGGTATGGACGCGCTATGCCACGCGGTGGAGGCGTACATCGGCAATAGCAATACCAAGGAGACCAAGGCCAAGGCAATCAACGCCACGACGCTTATATTCAAGTATCTCAAGAGAGCGTACGACGACGGCACCGATATGGAGGCGCGTAGCAACATGCAGACGGCGGCATTTGATGCGGGCGTAGCTTTTACTCGAGCTTACGTCGGCAACGTACACGCCATGGCGCATACTCTCGGCGGACAGTACGGCGTGCCTCACGGACTTGCCAATGCTATCTTATTGCCTTATCTTCTTGAGTTTTACGGAGCAAAAATTTATAAAAAGCTCGCGCGCTTGGCGGACGCCGCAGGCATAGCGGGAGCATCCGATAAGGATAAGGCACTTGCCTTTATTCAAGCTATCAAGGATATGAACGCATATATGGCTATTCCCGATAATTTCGGCGGTATCATTAAAGAAGAGGATTTGCCTATAATGTGCAAGCACGCTTATGACGAGGCCAACCCTCTCTATCCCGTGCCCGTGCTAATGGGTAAGGACGACTTTGCCGCTATGTATCGCAAGGTCAACGGCGTAAAAGCAGAGGAGTGAGCAACCGTGCTTATCGCAGATTGTCATAGTCATTGCGAGCATTCTCACGACAGCAAGACGCCCGCTCGGGTGATGCTGGATTGTGCAATCGCAAAGGGGGCGGGCTATCTTGCAATCACCGACCATTGCGATAAGGATTGCCAACTTATCGAAGGCTTTGAGTGGGTAAGGCAGATAGACTTGGACGCTCATTTTTCTTCGCTTGAGAAGCTCAAGGATGAATATAAAGGCAAGATAGAAGTAGGCGTGGGGCTTGAGATGGGCTATTATGCGCCCGCTGACGGTTTATATAAGGATATTACGCTTCGTTACAATACGGACGTGCTTATCAATTCCGTACATCTTGTGGGCAGTAAAGACTGCTACGAGCGTTCTTATTTCGACAGCGGCAGGTACGAGGCGTACGGCGATTATCTGCGCACAGTGGCAGATAGCGTCCAAGCGCCTTACGATTACGACATAATCGGGCATATAGGATACGTGGCTCGTAAGTCCCCGTATGAGGACAGGGCTCTTAAGTATACGGAGTATCCCGACATCATAGACGGTATACTGAAGGCTATCATAGATAAAGGCAAGTCGTTGGAGGTCAACGGACGCGGCACGGATACGCCTTTTATTCCCGAGCACGGAATAGTGCGCAGATACAGAGAGCTGGGCGGGGAGCTGATTACGTTCGGCTCAGACGCGCACAATCCCGATTGGTTGCTTGTCAATTACGCACAAGTAGTCGAGGCTCTTAAAGCTATGGGCTTCAAATATATTTTCAGATATCTTAATCATCGCCCTATCGGTGAAAGGTTGGTATAATATGGCATCAAATCTCGGTAACAGTTGGGACTCGCTGCTCAAGACGCAGTTCGACAGCGATTATTTCAATACTTTGCGCACTTTTCTTAACGAAGAGTACTCCTCGCGCGTTATTTACCCTCCCAAACGCGATATTCTCAACGCCTTTGCACATACGCCTTTTGAAAACGTAAAGGTTGTCATTATAGGTCAAGATCCTTATATAGGCGAGGGACAAGCCAACGGCATGTGTTTTTCCGTAGGCAAAGGCGTAAAGTGTCCCCCGTCGCTTGTCAATATATACAAGGCTCTCGAGTACGATATGGGTATACCGCCCACAGATAGCGGCGACTTAAGAGGCTGGGCAGAGCAAGGAGTGTTACTGCTCAACGCCGTATTAACTGTCAGGGCAGGGCAGTCGGGCTCTCATGCAGGCAAGGGATGGGAGAAGTTTACCGATTATGTAATCAAGGTTATCAACGACAGCGATAATCCTACCGTATTTATGCTGTGGGGCGGATATGCTAAGGCTAAAGGTAAACTCGTTACCAATCCCAGACATCTCGTGCTCACGTCGGTACATCCCTCTCCGTTATCTTTTTATCAGGGATTTTTGGAGTGCCGTCATTTCTCTAAAGCCAACGGATTTCTTATCGACAACGGCAGGTCGCCTATAGATTGGAGCCGCCGCGGACTGGACGAGTAATAGCGCATATCCTTTTATCGGCAGCAAGATTTTTGCTTTAAGCAAGGCAGTTTATTCCTTGCAGTTTGCTCATTGTTTTGCTTGGAATATGGATAATTTCGTATAAAAATGTCTCTGTTTTTGCGTGTTGACAAGGCGCATAGTCAACCTGTGAGGTTGCAGCATTTTTGTAAAATAACGGCTACACAATTAAATTTATTTCTATTTTTTGTAAGATAAATAGACATTATTCGCGCCCTTGTGTTAAGATTTTAGCGAGGAGTCGGTTATGGACGAGTTTACCGTTAATATTCAGGGCATAAGATTGGACGATTTTATACTCTCGCAGCATCACGAATTCACCAATATTACTTTGTATAAGTTTCTTAAGGCCAATAGGATTAAAGTCAACGGCAGGAAGGTCCCGTTAAACACCCGTCTTGATAAAGGAGACACTGTGCGATTGTATATGCCGAGCAACGACGGTCCCAAATATCTTAGGGCGCGCGAGGAGCTGGATATCGTCTACGAAGACGACAGCGTGCTGATAATAGATAAGCCCGCAGGCATCATAATAGAGACTCCCGACGACTCGGTAATAGATACGCTTGTCAACCGCGTTAAGCTGCGACACGTCAAGGCAGGCGGCGAAGAGAGTTCTGCTCCTCGCCTATGCCACAGATTGGATACGGGCACTTCAGGACTTGTCATATTCGCCAAGACTAAAGAGGCGGAGGATGCTATGACAGAGTTGATGAAGAGGAAGCAGCTTAATAAAGAGTATCTTACCATTACTTTCGGTCGCCCGTCGAAAAGCGAGGCTCAGCTTATCAATTACATAGTCAAGTATCCCGAGCAGTCCAAGGTGCGCGTTTATGATAAGATAGTGGATGGCGCGAAGCAAGCGGTGCTTGATTATTCCGTTGTAGAGCACAGTGGAAGGCTGTCGTTATTGCGCGTGCATCTTGTTACAGGCCGCACGCATCAGATACGCGCGCAGCTTGCATACATAGGCTGTCCCGTGCTCGGCGACGGCAAGTACGGCAACAACGTGGCAAATAGGGAATATAAGTTTAAGTATCAGGCGCTGTGCGCATACAGACTTACTTTTCCTAAAAGTGTGCCTCAAGTTCTTAAAGGTGTTAGCGGCAAGACATTCTGCGGCAAGTTGCCTTGGTATGTCAATCAGTTTAATAATAAAGAGTTGAAGTAACGTTGCGTTGCCTATAGTTTAAGCCCATATATGTATCTTAAATTTATGGAAACTAATCGAGCGTAAAGATATAGGTGGAGAGCAACTTTTAATCTCAATAAGCATTGTTAGCAGCTCGTGCTCATGAAAGCGAGATATTTTTCACGGCAAAAGATTGCTTAATGTCATACATGGCAAACGGTTGTTTTTTATGGATATTGCGATAACCTAATTGCAGGTAATCGCATTGCCATAGCGGATTTATGCGTATTATTTTCTTAGTCCTTTAGGATATTTGTTTTTAAGAATGCCGTCCGACGCCTTTCCCCAGCCGAGCGATATTCCGTCTACCGATACGAGTGTCCAACCGCTTGATTCGCACGGCAGAGATTCTCCGTGCAGATATGCGGCGGCTTGGCTTGAAGATGAACTCAAGTCGAGGTTATTTTTAGCATCCGATACTTTAAGGTGCAGCGCGAGTGAATGGCTCGGCTCGAATCTGCCTCCCGCAACAGTGCCGAGGGGCAGTCCCAGTCTCAAGTATTTTATGCCTTGCATACGCGGCATGTTTTGCGGAGTGTAGTATAGCATATCGCCCGATTTGTTATTGCAAGTAGGCGCGTTTATCAAGTTTTTGTCAGCCCAGTCTTTATACAGCTTAAGGTCTTTATCGTTGACGCACGGCTTTAGGGTAGGATATCTGATATCTTTCTTTTCGCCGCTCTTGCAAAGCACGGCGACATAGTGTCCTTCTCCGTTGATTTTGTGAGGATACAGCCGATAGCCCAATCCGTTAATGCCGCGCTGTATTCCTTGTATTGAGTCAAGCGGCGTTGCAATTTGCTTAAAGTCGCCGTTATCTAAAAGAAAAGCTGCGATATTGTCCTCATTCTCCTCTTGTGAATACGTACATGTTGAGTATATTAGCTTGCCGCCGCTCTTTACAAGGCGTTTTGCACACTCCAATATTTCTCTCTGTCTTGCGGCGCACGCGGCTACGTTGTCCTCGCTCCATTCTGTAACGGCAACGTCGAGCTTTCTGAACATGCCTTCTCCCGAGCAGGGTGCATCAACTACTACGGTGTCGAATATAGCTCCCCAACTGTCAGCCAAGGCGCGGGGGCTTGCGCACGTTACGGCAGCGTTGCCTATGCCCATGCGCTCTGTGTTTTGGTTCAATATTTTAGCTCTCGAGGGGATAATCTCGTTTGATACAGTAAGACCGTTTATGTTGATGCAGGCAATTTGCGTGCTTTTCCCTCCCGGGGCGGCGCACAGATCGAGCACCGTCTCGCCGTCTTGAATTTCTGCGGCGGTTATCACAGACATGGCGGATGGCTCTTGAATATAATATGCTCCCGCCTCGTGCAATGCGTCTTTCCCGGGGCTACCTGCTTCATAATAATATCCGCTATCGCACCAAGGTACGGGCTTAGAGCATACGTCAGGCTTTACGTGCGTCTTGAGAGTATTTATGCGCAGCGCCTTATACGCCTTGTGATTGTACGACGATAAGTAATCTTCGTATTCATCGCCCATAAGCCTTTGCATGCGCTCTTTGAATTTGTGCGGCAATTCCATAGCGTTATTATATATCTTGCAGGGTAGTAATTGCAACTTTGCGGCAATAGCAGTAACGCTTTAGTTATGTCATTTGCAGCAGCCTTTCTAACGGCTTTGGCATTGACAACGCGCGCGCGCCGTATTATAATAGCAGTGTAAGGCATAGGATGTATTATGAAAAAGAAAAAGAATAATTTACCTGTCAAGATAGCGGTATTTATAGTATACGTGCTGTTTTGCTGGACGTTTATAATACCGTTTATCGCGACAGTATTCGTATATCGCTACCTATTCTATAAGCGCAGCGATAAGACCGAGATGTTGCTTTCTCTTAAGGACTATCCGCAGTTGCTGTGCGATGAGTTTAAGGTGGCGTCAGGCGACCACGACTTGGCATGCTTTTTGTACAGGGACAGAGATAAGTATGACGGCAGGGCTCTGATACTGCTGTGCCACGGTTTGGGATGCTCCCACGGCAATTACCTCAATAGGGCGCGTTACTTTACCGATAAGGGCTATGCGGTGATGATGTTCGATATTACGGGCTGCGGAGTCAGCGGCGGCAAGGTCATGAGAGGATTGCCGCAGTCGCACATGGATATTCATGCCATGCTAAGTTATATAGAGAGCAGCGAATATAAGGATATGCCTTTGCTCGTATACGGTCATAGCTGGAGCGGCTTCGGCACGGCGGCGTCTCTCAACTACGGGCACAGACCTCTTGCGGTAGTTACGGCAAGCGGCTTTGACGACTGCAACGACATTATGCGCTTTCAAGCGGAGAAAATGGCAGGCAGACAGGTAGTGATGATGATGCCGTACTTCAAGATAGTTCAGCGCATGCTTTACGGCAAGGTTTCCGTATACAAGGGCGTAGACGGTATCAATAAATTCGGCGGGCATGTCCTTATCACGCACAGTAAGGATGATCCTACCGTACCTTATAAGTGCAGTATAGCTATCCACAAGGATAAGATTACCAATGCCAATGCACAGTTTTTGCTGTACGAGGACAGAGGGCATACGTTGTCCCGCTCCGTAAGCGCGGAGAATAATATCAAGAGAGATTGCGCTGGTAAGCCTCGTCGTAAGATGTATAAGAACGAGTGTTACTTCAAGTGGGAAGTGGACTGCCATTATCATTTCTGCAACAGAGACGACGTGTTCGATATAGACAGCTCGTTCATGGACGAGGTAAATGATTTCTATGACAGGGTACTTAAGGAGAACGCATGAGCGCATGTAGCGAGGAGATGAAGCGTATATTGATAGCTACCGATAACTTTAGCGACTGCGATAGTCTGTCGCCGTGTTCGGACGCTATCTACTTTGTATGTAATAGCATGGATGAAGAAGGAGCTGCTTTGCTTGCAGGGCACGTCGTTGCGCTTAAAGACCTCAGACAGCGCAGGAGCGATGCGCGTATTGCGGCGTCTACTCCTTGCTCGCACGAAACTCCCAAGAGCGGCAAAGGTCCTATTACGGTGCTTAGGATGCTGACTGCGCTCGGTGTGGCAATAGTGGCTTTAATCGTAGGGCTGTGCGTCATGTACGCGCCTGACGTCGAATACGTCCGCGCGCATTCCGCGCTTGCCAAGGTAGGCATTGTTGCGCTCGTCATAGCGGCGTTGTTTTTCGTAATCGCCGTATTATCATTTGTATCTTACTGCCGCATAAGGAGCGGAAAAGATAAGAAAGCAGAGATAGCCATAGAGACGATGATTGCAGGTGAAGCGGACGGCAATGCGGCATTCGACATTATGCTTATCGATATGTTGCTCAAGGCTGTAACTAAGTTTTATCCGTGCAGCGACGTCTCGGCAACAGCCGACGAAGGCGATGCGTCGGAGAATATAGGAGATTGATATGACTTTTTGGCAAGAATTTGCGTATACTTTTTCCGATATAGGCTGGCTGCCTGCCATATTGCTTGTACTCGGACTTATATTTGTGATAGTGGAGTTGTTTGTCCCGGGGTATGGCTTTTTCGGGATATCGGGCGGCATACTCGTCATAGCCGCATTGATAATAAGGTCGTATAATAACGGCGGCGGCAATCCCGTGATACAGGCATTCGTATTACTCGGAGTAGCGGTATTGGTTGTCGGCATTGCGGCGATAATATTGTTGATATTGGTCAAGAAAGGGGTATTTTCGCGTACGGGCTTCGTATTGGGCAGGACCTCTGTCGATAAGGTAAGGAGCGAGGGCACGCCCGATTTCACCGTATTGGTAGGCGAAGTGGGTGTTGCAAAGTGCGACCTTCGTCCCGTAGGCACCGCCGAGATCGGAGATAAACTGTACGACGTAGTTACCCGCGGCGAATATATAGTATCGGGCTCGAGCGTCAAGGTCGTGGACGTGGAGGGAGTAAGGATTATAGTCGCTACCGACACGCGCGGCACGCGCGAGGTTACCGCTACCGATTGCGAAGCGTCTGAGTAGATCTAAATACGTCGCTTGAGTTTGATTAGGTAAATATAGTTAATAACCGTCGCTATTTGCGGCGTAGCCCGTAAGGGCAAAAAAGGAGGATACAAAATGTTTCTTTTGGCAGTAAGCACTTCCGCTATTATCGGAATCGTAGTCGCCGTAGTCGTGGCGATTATACTTATCGGTCTTATTTTCGGACTGTTGCCTATCAAGATATGGTTTAGGGCGGCGGTGTCCGGTGTGAGAATATCTATGGCGCGCCTTATCGGTATGAAGTGGCGCGGCATTAAGGTCTCGCCCCTTGTAGACGCGTATATTTCCGCATGTAAGGCAGGACTTGACATCACCGTAGACGAGCTCGAGTGCCACGTTATGGCAAGAGGTAACGTCCTTAAGGTAGTCAACGCGCTTATCAGCGCGCACAGCGCGAATATGCACCTCAGTTCCGAGACTGCAAGAGCTATCGACCTCGCGGGCAGAGACGTTTTGGACGCGGTAAGAGTGTCGGTCAATCCTAAGGTTATCGAGACTCCTGCAATATCCGCTATTGCTAAAGACGGTATCGAGCTGCGCGTTAAAGCAAGGGTTACGGTTCGCGCCAACATCACAAGACTTATCGGCGGCGCGGGAGAAGATACTATCATAGCCCGCGTAGGCGAGGGCATAGTTACCACGGTAGGTTCTGCACTCAGCCATAAGGAAGTGTTGGAAAATCCCGACCTTATTTCCAAGACGGTGCTCGGCAAGGGCTTGGACAGCGGTACGGCATTCGAGATACTCTCTATAGATATCGCCGATATCGACGTAGGCAGGAACATCGGCGCTCAGCTCCAGATGGATCAGGCTGAGGCTGATAAGCGTATAGCAGAGGCTAAGGCAGAGGAGCGCAGAGCTATGGCTGTAGCGCTTGAGCAGGAGATGAAAGCCAAGACTCAAGAGATGCGCGCGCTCGTTATCGAGTCCGAGGCAGAAGTGCCCAAGGCTATGGCGCAAGCTCTTAAGGAAGGCAATCTCGGCGTAATGGACTATTACGGAATGCAGAATATGATAGCCGATACCAATATGCGCAACGCTATAGGCGGCAATGACAAGAATGGCAAGAGCGCTGCTCCCAAGGGTAAGAAATAATGGCTAATCCGTACGAAACGTACTCCAAGCACATAGCCGTACTCAAGGCTATGGAAATGCAAGGGAAGTTGAATGACGAATATATTAAGGGCATCAACTTCCTGCGCAAGCGCGGAATCAACGTCAATCAGCTGTTCAAGTACGCATCGCTTGCAGGCAATACTCCCGAGGCGCCCAAGGCTACGGCGCGCCCGCAGAGTATCGGCACAGGCGGTTACGTACCCATGACCAGCAGACTGATACCTACTCACCACGCCGACGATTGCACCGTAGAGCATGAGAGCGACGGCAGCGTATATGTGGAAGAGAAAGTTGAAGTCGGCGGAAGTATAGGAGGCAAGTCCGACGAGGGTTGCGAGGAGCATTACTTTTCTCGCTTTATCAAGTTGGACGTTGAGGACAGCGCGGAAGAGCCCGATTATGATGCGCTTAAGTTCGCAATCGTTACGGGCGAGGTGCTTAACCGCCCTGCCTATACCAAGTACCGCTCGCGTCGAATCTAAATCTGCATTAAGCAATTTGAGGCAGATAAGGCAGGTAGAAACATCTGCTCGATAGATATCGACGGTTATAGAGAGCCGTAATATATTAGCAATGAGAGGACGGATTATCCGTCCTCTTTTTATGTGAGGTGAATTATACTATCAAGTGCACATAAATAGAAATAAGTTTATACAGCAGCGGCAGTATAATATATTAGGTACAAACGAAAACATAGTTATAGTAAGACTAAAATTTTTTTGCTATTTAAGAGCTTCGCCGTAACGATAAATTTTATAATGTATCGTAAAGTTTAGAGTTGTAAGCTGAATGGAATTTTTTTAATGTTTTTTTCTTGGAATAAGCGGCATGTATGAGTTTTCGGATATTTCTACAATGTAATATTTAATCAAATATAACTTTGATTTTTTATAGCGGCGATAGTATAATTTACGTATGGATTGTAATTTGTGCCCAAGAGCATGCGGAGTTGATAGAGCAGTCAATCTCGGCTATTGCCGCAGTACGGACTCTATGAGGATTGGGCTTGTATCTCGGCATATGTGGGAGGAGCCTCCGATAAGCGGCGTAAGGGGCAGCGGAACGATATTTTTCTCCGGCTGCAATCTTGGCTGCGTCTATTGCCAAAATTATGAGCTTTCAAGAGGTAACACGGGCAGAGAAGTTACGCCCAAGCAGCTTGCCGAAATTTTCCGTATGCTGGACGACTCGGGCGTACATAATATCAATCTCGTTACGGCTTCTCACTTTATCGTCGAACTGTTAAAGGCTTTTGATATTTATAAGCCGCGTTTACCGATAGTTTTCAACTGCGGCGGATACGAGAGTTCCGCACAGATACTTGCGCTTAAAGACGCGGTCGATATATGGCTTCCCGACTTCAAGTATTCCGACGCTTCGCTTGCGCTCAAGCTGAGCAATGCTCCCGATTATCCCAACGTGGCTCTTGAATCGATAAGGCTTATGCGCACGCTTTGTCCTAAGGATATCTATTTAGATGACGGGACAATGATTAGAGGTATGATAATAAGGCATATGACGCTCCCTTCGCACATAGATAATACCGTAGGCGTGCTCAATGCTATCAAGGATACGGTAGGTACGGATACGGTCATATCGCTTATGAGCCAGTATTATCCGTGCGGCGTCTTAGATAAGTATCCCGATATTGCAAGACGGCTGAAGCCGCTTGAGTATAAGATAGCGGTAAGTCATGCGCAGAAGTTGGGTTTTTGCAACGTATTCGTGCAGGAGCTGAGCAGCGCGGACGGGGCGTACACACCCGACTTTAACGGATATTTGGGCGATAAGGGCATTTGACTTACGTAAAGTTATGATATGCGGCTTGATTATTGTAATAATTTTCCACCCCTTGAGCCGTGTGCTCGGCGGGTATAACTATTGACTTTAATTGTCGACTTATATATAATTTAATAGATATTACTAATTCAGGGGTGAATTATATGATTATAAGCGTATGCGTGGGCAGTTCGTGCCATCTCAAGGGCTCCTACGACGTGATAGAGGGCTTCAAGAAAGCCATCGAAGACAACTGTGTAGGCGATAAGATTACCTTGCAGGCGAGTTTTTGTCTCGGTCATTGCGCCGAGGGCGTAACCGCTAAGGTCGATGACGAGTTTATAACCGGTCTTAACGGCGATAATGTCGGGCAGATTTTCAAGGAAAGGATTCTGCCGTCGGTATTATGAGCGGGCGTCAGTACCTCGAGTTTAAGAAGGCCAACTGCAAGGACTGCTACAGATGTCTGAGAGGTTGTCCCGTCAAGGCTATCGAGGTTACCAATCATCAAGCCAAGGTAATCGATGAGCGTTGCATACTGTGCGGCAAGTGTACTCTTGTATGCCACCAAAATGCCAAGGTGGTCCACAGCGAGCGCTTAGAGGCGGAGGCATTGCTTAAAGGCGGCAACGTGTATGCTTCCGTTGCGCCGTCTTTCGTTTCCAGTCTCGGCATCAAGGACTTTAGCGTATTGGAAGACGCGCTTATAAGGCTTGGATTTGCAGGCGCGCAAGAGACTGCGGTAGGTGCTGCGGCGGTAGTCGAGTGCTTCCGCGAAGATCTTAGAAGCGGCAAGTACCGCAATTACATTACGTCGTGCTGTCCCGCTGTCAATAGCCTTATCAAGATGTACTATCCGAGCGCGCTCAAGTATCTTTCGCCCGTGGTATCGCCTATGGTAGCTCACGGCAAGATGATTAAGCAGTCCGCTCCCCAAGCAAAAGTAATATTTATCGGTCCTTGCATCGCTAAAAAGAGAGAGGCTGCCGAGAGCGGCGTTATCGACTGCGTTTTGACATTCGAAGAGACGCTGGATATGCTCCGCGATAAGGGTATAGAGTTTAATCACGAATTGTCGTCCGAAGATAAAGAGAAACTGCGCGCAAGATTTTTCCCCGTACCTCGAGGAGTAATCAAGTCGTTCGGGCAGTATCCCGAGGGATACGAATATCTCAGCGCGGACGGCGTCGAGCGCTGTAAAGAGGTGCTTGAGAATATCGAGGATATGGACGGCATATTCCTTGAGCTCAACGCCTGCGAGCACGCATGTATCAACGGACCGTGCGCCATTGCTTGCAAAGGCGGCTCGATTAAAGCCAACGAGGAGATAAGAGCCTATGCCGGAATAGGCGGAAGGGATAAAGTCATATCCGATACTTCCGCGCTGTCCATGCGCACTTTGCACAAGAAGGAGCACGCGACGGGCTTTGACGTGAGCGAGGAGCGTCTGATTGCCATCATGGCTAAGACGGGCAGGGATAAACCCGAGAATCAGCTCAATTGCGGAGCATGCGGCTATGACAGTTGCAGACAGAAGGCTTGGGCGGTAGCCAACGGCTTTGCCGACGAGTATATGTGCCTGCCTTACATGAGACAGAAGGCGGAGTCGCTATCTTACGAGATTATAGAGAACAGCCCCAACGGCATATTAGTCATAGACTCGGATATGCGCGTTGTGCAGATGAACAATAAAGCTAAGCGTATATGGGGCGTTACGGAGCGAGATCCCAAGGGCATGTTACTTGTAGACTTCGAGGATCCTACAGAATATATCAATGCGTTCCGCTCGGGTAAAGGCTTTATGCGCAAGTGCGTGCATGTGGCTAAGACGGATACTTACGCGGAGATTAACGCGGTCGTGCTGGCAGAGCATAAGGTGTTGTTCGCCATCCTTAAGGACATAACAACGCAGGTAGAGTACGAGGAGAAGTTGCATAACTTGGCTACCGAGACGCTCACCACTACCGACGCGGTAATCAAGAAGCAGATGATGGTAGCGCAGGAGATAGCTTCGCTTTTGGGCGAAACCACAGCAGAGACTAAAGTTGCGCTGCTTAAGCTCAAAAAGATGTTGCAGAGGGAGGAGTAACGCCTGATATGGCAGTAACGCTGGAATATGGATACAGTTCGCTCAATAAGAAGGGCGAAGAGCTGTGCGGCGACAATGTTCAGACGTATACGGACGGCAAGCATACTACGGTAGTGCTCGCCGACGGCATGGGCAGCGGAGTTAAAGCTAATATTCTTTCCATGCTCACGTCCAAGATACTTTGCACTATGGTAGCCAGCGAAATATCTATCGAGGACTGCGTCGAGACTATATTGGAGACTTTGCCGGTATGTAAGGTGCGCAACGTAGCGTACGCCACGTTTACGGTAGTACATATCGACGACGAGGGCAAGGGCGTAATGTTTGAGTTCGACAATCCTCCCGCTATATATTTCAGCAACGGCAAATGCCGCGACCTCGAGCGCAAAGAGATGTGCGTACTGGGTAAGAAGGTGTATAAAAGCGACCTAAACATGCAAGAGGGCGACGTCATCGTCTTTATGAGCGACGGCGTAATACATGCCGGCATAGGTATGCTACTCAATTTCGGCTGGCAGCGTCCCGAGGTAATGGAGTATCTCGACAAGGTAATAGAGCCGCGAATGACGGCTAAGGCGATAGCCTGTCAGCTTGCGGGCGCGTGTAACGATTTATACATGAACGAGCCCGGGGACGACACCACCGTTGCCGCGGTAAAACTGCGCAAGAGTATGCAGGTTGCTCTTATGGTGGGCGCGCCCGTCAATAAGGATATGGACGATTACTGCGTCGCCAAGCTGATGAGCTACGACGGTAAGAAGGCTGTGTGCGGCGGCACTACTTCTCAGATAGTTGCAAGATATCTCGGCAAGAGCGTCGATACGGTGCTTGAATTTGTGGACAAGGATATACCTCCGATAGGTCATATCGACGGCATAGACCTCACCACAGAGGGCGTAATCACGCTGCGCAGACTGCTTGAGCTTGCAGAGAAATACAACAGCACCAGCGACCTCTCTCCCAAGTATTACGATAAGAGAGACGGCGCGTCGTTGCTTGCCAACTTGCTATTCGAGCAGGCAACCGATATACATTTTCTTGTGGGACAGAGCGCGAATATCGCGCATAAGGGACTGCCTATCGACATCACTATGAAACTTAAGCTCGTCGAGAAGCTCGCCGATAATCTCAAGTCAATGGGCAAGAGAGTGGATATAGAATATAATTAGGAATAAGGATATATGAAGTATATTATCGCATCCGACATACACGGCAATGCTAAATGCGCTAAGCAGCTTATCGAGGATTTCGATGCCGAGGGAGCAGATCAACTGATACTGCTCGGCGATATCTACAATCCCGGACCTCGCAATCCTATCACGGACGGGTATGCGCCGCTTGAGGTTGCCGATTTGCTCAACGAGCGCGCAGACAGGCTTACCGTAGTCAAGGGCAACTGCGATAGCGAAGTTGATTTGCTGATATCCAAGTTCGGTTTTGTAGATAGTTGCTGTATCTTCGATAGCGGCGTCAAGATTACGCTTACTCACGGACATGTGTTCAATAAGGACAATATTCCGTTATCGTGCGGCGACGCCTTGATATACGGACACTTTCATATAGGAAATATCGAGCGCGATGAGGACAGTAAAATAGTGATTGCCAATGCAGGCAGCGTATCGTTGCCCAAGGACGGCTCGGCGCATAGTTATCTCCTGCTCGAGGGCGGCAGGCTTACGCTCAAGGAGCTGGGCACTCGTAAAGAGATTAAGAGCGAGAAGATATAAAAATAATTTTTCGGTTGGGAGCAACAGAATATGAATAAATTCGATACTAAGATACAAGAGCTCAAGTACGAAGTACTCAAAGAATTGATTCGCAGCGTATACGAAGGCGATACGGAGGATATCTATACGGAAATTCCCAAGAAGATAGTCCCCGGACCTAAGGCTACGATGAGGTGCTGTATCTATAAGGAAAGGGCGATATTGCAAGAGCGTATCCGTATGGCTAAGGGCGGGAATAAGAAAGATCCCAACGTCATAGAGGTTATCGACGAGGCTTGCGACGAGTGTCCTATCGGAGGTATTTACGTTACGCCCGCGTGCAGGGGATGTCTCAATCATATGTGTTATCACGTCTGCCCGCGCAACGCTATCACCGTCGTCAATAATAAGCCTATTATAGATAAGGATAAGTGCGTGGAGTGCGGCAGATGCGTACAGGCTTGTCCTTACAATGCAATTATTCATCAGCAGCGTCCCTGTATGATGAGCTGCAAGGTCAAGGCGATAAGCATGAACGAGGATAAGAAAGCGCGTATAGACTTTTCTAAGTGCATTATGTGCGGCGCATGCGTATATCAATGTCCCTTCGGCGCAATACAGGATAAGTCTTACATACTCGATTGTATCGATTTGCTTAAGAAATCGGAGGGCGGTACCAAGTACAAGGTGCACGCGGTAATTGCTCCCGCGATAGTCAGTCAGTTCAAGTACGCCGCTATAGAGCAGGTAATTACGGGTATCAAGATGCTCGGCTTCCATCAGGTTACCGAGGCTGCTCTCGGCGCGGACATAGTGCTGTATCACGAGGCAGAGGAGTTTAAGGAAAAGGGCGTTATGACCACGTCATGCTGTCCCTCTTTTGTCATGTTCGTGGAGAAGAACTTCCCCGAGCTGAGACAATATATCTCATCTTCCAATTCTCCCATGGTAGAGGCGGCTAAGCTGATAAAGCGTACCGATCCTACCGCAAAAGTCGTCTTTATCGGACCTTGCACGAGTAAGAAGATGGAGTTTAGGATGCCCAAGACGGAAGGCGCAGTCGACTGCGTCATATCCTTTGAGGAGTTGCAGGCGTTCCTCGATGCGCGCGACGTAGACGTCGCATCGCTTGACGGCACTCCGCTCGATAACGCGTCGTACTACGGCAGGATATTCGCAAAGTCGTGCGGTATAGCGCAAGGCATCAAGGCGGTGGGAGAATCGATGGGCGTTACCGACATCAATCCCATAGCTATGAGCGGTATAGACCAATGCCGCGTCAATTTACTCAAGCTGAAGATGGGCAAGGCTGCCGAGAACTTCTTTGAGGGTATGGCTTGCGACGGCGGATGTATCAACGGCGCACTGTGCCTGCATCACGGCATGAAGAATATGATCGACGTAGACAAGTACGGTCAGTCTGCTAAGGAGAAGAATATCGAGGGCTCCGTCAAGCTGTATAAGATGAGTTTGCAGGCGGAAGAGGACAGGAATTCGCATTAAAAACCTTATAAAAGGTTGCTAATTGTAATAAGTATATTATACAATAAGACGCGACTTCGCGCCTTATTGCGCGTTAAGTAACGCGGCGCAAAGAGTGCGCATATATATCACGGATAACATCGGGCATAAAGGAATAGGTAAATGAAACTTTTGCATAAACTGAAAGAAGCGTTAGTCAGCGTTGCGCCTGTATCGGCGATAGTGCTGATACTATTGTTTTCTTTCGGTATCGATAAGTCCGTAATAATCAATTTCGTCATAGGATTTATAATGATAGTCGCGGGTATTACGCTCTTTTCTTTGGGCGTAGATATATCCATGATTACCATAGGCGAAAATATCGGTTCTAAACTAATTAATAAAGAAAAACTTAAGCTGGGCAAGAGCAGCGCGGCGCGTCAGCTTATAATCGTCATGATTATCAGCTTGATACTCGGCATAGCAGTTACCGTTGCAGAGCCCGATTTATGGGTGCTTGCAGGTCAGCTCGAAGCGGTGTTCGGCAATAAACTTTTACTTGTTTTCCCCGTTGCGATAGGCGTAGGATTTTTCCTTATTATTTCCGTTCTTCGCGGCGTATTCGGATTCAAGCTCAACTATCTTTTGCTTGGCTCATATGCGTTAGTATTTATCTTGGCTATCGTTCTTCAGGTGGTCAATCCCGAGTTTTTGGCAGTAGCGTTCGATAGCGGCGGCGTAACCACAGGTCCTATTACCGTGCCTTTCGTAATGGCTTTCGGTATAGGTATAGCCTCGGTGCGAGGCGACAACAAGGCGGAAGATAACTTCGGTATAGTCGCGCTGTGTTCCGTAGGTCCGTTGATAGCAGTCATGCTGCTTGGACTGTTTTTCCCCGGCGGAGAGATGATTATCGAAAGCTCGGGCGGAGCGTTCGGTCCCGTGCTACTTGGCTGTCTTAAAGAGGTGTCTATAGCTATCGCGCCTGTAGTTGCGGTATTTTTGGTATTCCAGTTTGCAAAGTTGAGACTGCCTAAGAAAAAGGTCGCCGTAATATTGTCGGGCTTGCTTTACGTATATTTGGGACTGATAGTATTTCTTACGGGCGTTAAGTACGGATTTTCCGAGGCGGGCAGCGTGCTCGGACACACAATAGCCAATTCCGCATGTTCGTGGCTGTTGATGCCGCTCGGCGTGGTAGTGGGATTCTTCATAGTCTTTGCAGAGCCTGCCGTCCACGTGCTTACCAAGCAGGTAGAGGAGATGACTACCGGCACGATTAAGCGCAAGAGCGTCATGCTCGCGCTCATGTTCGGTATGGCGGTAGCTTTGCTCATAGGCATTATCAGGTCTATGTACGGAGTATCCATATGGTGGTTTATTGCCCCCGGTTACGCTATCGCGCTTGCGCTCACCTTTGCCGTGCCTAAGGTATTTACGGCAATAGCGTTCGACAGCGGCGGCGTTGCCAGCGGACCTATGGCGTCAACATTTATTCTGCCGCTTGTGATAGGCGTTGCCGATGCGCTCGGACGCAATGTGCTCACCGATGCTTTCGGTACGGTTGCGCTCATAGCCATGACGCCCCTTCTTACGATACAGATATTGGGCTTAGTAGGCGTTATCAAGTCTCGCAGAGCTGCACGCAAAGCTCCCGTGCAGACTAACAAGGCTATCGAAGGTCTTGATTTGGAAATAATAGAGTTCGACGAGTAAGGAGAGAGGTATGGCTAAACGCGGAGAATATAAATTGCTTATATCCATACTCAACAGAGGTATGGGCAGCGAGATGGAGAAGTTGCTTTCCGCTCGCGGCGTGTATTGCAGCGCGGTTGCGATGGGTACGGGTACGGCAGGCGGCGAGATACTTCAGTGGTTGGGACTCGCTTCTAAGGATAAAGACGTCGCAATGGCGCTCATACGCGGAGATTTGGCAGAGGAAGTCATGCGTATGGCAGAGGATATATTTTCGCTTACCGTCAGCGGCAGCGGCATAGTATTCACCGTTCCTCTCGCGTCTATAGTGGGACGCAAGAGCATTGATATGATTGAAGGCAGGAGGGCATAATTATGGATAACAGCGATATCGTTTACGAGCTGATAGTAACTGTTGTGGACAGAGGTTTTTCCGAGCGCGTTATGGACGCCGCCAAGAGCAAAGGCGCAAGAGGCGGCACGGTATTGCACGCAAGAGGTACAGGCAGTAAGGAAGCTATGCAGTTCTTTAATATCACCGTCCAGCAGGAGAAGGACATTATCATTATCGTTGCTCCCAAGGATATCCGCAGCGATATCATGCGCGAGATTGCCATAGCCAATTCCCTTGAAGGCGGTCAGGGCACGGGTATTACTTTCTCGTTGCCTGTAGACAGCATAGTCGGCTTGCGCAAGAATAGCAACAACGCCGCGCCTGCAGCTACTCTGACAGAAGAGGCGGATAAGCCTACCGAGCAGTCGGATAAGACTGCCGATGAAGAGAATAAGGCTTAATAAATTTTTTGATTAACAATACACGTTATGGCGGAGACTTATAATCTCCGCTTTTTATTTGGTTAAATTCGGCTTTGCCGATTGTATGGCGCGCGTACCCACTATTGACATCTTTTGCCAATGAATTATAATGGTTATAGAGCAGCATATCGATATCGTGCGATGTTTTAGCATTGATAGCAGGTGATTGTATGAAAAAGAAGTCGGTTTTAATAATTATAGTCGTAGCCGTGCTTGCAGCCGCAATCATTGCGGGCTCGGTTGTGATACATCTGTATCGCACGGGATATTTCGGCATGAATTCGCCGTCTGTGGATTGCAGTTACGATGAGGTGAAATCGGCTGTGCAATGTCCGCCGCTCATATCCAAGGACGCGCTTTTGTCCTGTTATCCCGATTACAATCTAAAGGTTACGTTATACGCGGACGGATTGTTTAATACAAAATCTCTTTTGCGCGGCAAGCAGAGAGCTGTTATGTATGGCATAAGCGTGGGAGATATAGATATTTACTGTTGGGACAGGGCGTGTGGCAATTTGCACCTTGGCGGAGAGTTTGGATTGGGAGTTGCCGGCGGCGATATGCTCGCTATGGCTAAAAGCACGGGTGAGTATACTTCTTGGGGCGGTGAGATATTCTATATCGCAGATAACGGCGGAGAGGGATACTATGATAAATATATATATTTCGCCGATTATACAGATTCTTTAGGTAGGACGTACCGCTACGCCGTTGCGGGATCAAATGAATCGGAGCATATTGTTACGATACAGATGTGCAAGACGCTGTTGACGCTTGATTGACGAATTAATTAAGACAGTATCGCCTTATGACGCGCTTGTTGCACGCAGGCGCGTCGTTTTTTTTACAAATAAATATATAAGAATAGGAATTTATCGCTATATAAGAGCTCATTCGAGTTGCAATAATATTTGCTTTATTGCTAAGCAAATTATATTAATTAAAATTTAGTGAAAAAGCGAGCAATTAGTTTCCAAAAATACTTTACTTCTTTAGCACAATAAAGTATAATGATTTAACAAAGAGGTGATTTAATTGGAAAATATCGAGCGTCTTAAAGAAGACTTATACGACATACTCGTATCCGTGGGCAACGCAGAGGACTGCAGATTGTTGCTTGAGGACCTTTGCACCAATAAAGAAGTAGAGCAGATGGCTCAGCGCGCTTATGCCGCTAAGCTATTTCTCGAGGGTAAGACTTACGCGCAGATAACGGAAGAGATAGACATTTCTTCCGCCACGCTCAGCCGCGTATCGCGCTGTATCAATTACGGCGGTGGCGGCTATGCCAAGTTTGTAAAGAGGGATATATGACGTATAGCGAAGAGAGATTGCCGCTCGCGCTCGGCGAGTTGTATGCCTCCTACGGATACCGTAAGTACCGTATGAGACGCTTTGAGGAGTATGCCCTGTACGTTGACAATATGGACTTCCTCGCAGATAAGAACGTGATTACGTTCGGCGGCGCGGACGGCAAGCTGCTTGCGCTTCGTCCCGACGTTACGCTGTCTATAATCAACAATACCAAGGCGGATTGCGACTGCGGCGAAAAGCTGTATTATAACGAGGCTGTATTCAGACTGTCGGGCGACGACGGATATGCGGAAATCAGACAGACGGGCGTCGAGGTCATTGGTAAGGTGGATATACTTGCCATGGCTGAGATAGTCGAGCTGATAATCAAGAGCCTTGCCATGCTCAGCGACAGCTACGCTCTGGATGTATCGCATAGCGGGCTGATACACGGCATAGTATCGTCTCTGCCCGTAGACTCCAAGTGCAAGGCAAAAATATATGACGAGATAGCCCGTAAGGGCGTGCACAATCTCCGCGCGATTGTTCGCAGCGAGGGATTGCCGGAGGAGACGGCGGCGTCTTTATCCGCGCTATGCGCGCTCAGTGGCGCGCCTAAAGATGTATTGCCCGCGCTCAAGGATATTGCAGTAGGAGATGAAGCGGTTGGCGCGCTCAATCAGCTCACACGTCTTTGCGAGTTGCTTGATAAGCGAGGTCTCGGCGATAAGATAAGGCTTGACTTTTCCGTAGTCAATCATCTCGATTATTATAACGGCATTATTTACAACGGCTTTATACGCGAGTATCCCAAGGCGGTGATAGTGGGCGGTCAGTACGATAAGCTGCCCGAGAAGCTGGGTAAGAGAGCGCAGGCTATCGGCTTTGCCGTTAATCTCGAGGCAACGCCGTATGCGGCGGCTCCGCCTGTCGATATCGCTCTTGTATACGGCGAGGACGACGATGTTAGTAAGGTTATGGAGCGCGCCGACGAGTTGCGCGCGCAGGGGAAGAGCGTATACGTCGGCATGAGCGCGCCCAAGTGCAGGATAGGCACGGTCTTAGCTTTCGGCAAGGAGGAAGACCTATGTTGAATATAGCTTTGCCCAAGGGCAGATTGGGAGAGAAGGTATACGCGTTGCTCAGCAGTATAGGATATGACTGCAAGGAATGGAATCCCGACAACCGTAAGCTCGTATTTTCCGACGAGGAAAAGGGCGTGAGTTATTTTTGGGTTAAGCCGTCCGACGTAGCCATATACGTCGAGTTGGGCGCAGCCGATCTGGGCGTTGTGGGCAAGGACATCTTGCTGGAGTATTCTCCCGACGTATATGAGCTGAGCGACCTTAAAATGGGCAAGTGTCGTATGGCGGTTGCTGCCAAGAAGGACTTTATCGACGATATGGAAAGACCTCTTAGGGTGGCTACAAAATTCACTCATATAGCACGCGGCTATTACGCGTCGCTCGGCAGAGAAATACGAGTTATTAAACTTAACGGCTCCATCGAGCTTGCGCCTATTCTCGGACTGTCCGACGTAATCGTGGATATAGTGGAGACGGGTACTACTCTTAAGGAAAATAATCTTGAGGTAAAAGAGGAGATAGTGCCTATCAGCACGCGACTTATAGCCAATAAGGCTGCCTATAGATTTAAGAAAGAGGGCATTGACAGACTTATGTCTTTATTGGAGACTAAACTATGATAGATATAATTGACGCACTCGAGGCTAAGCGTCGCGGAATATTCAACAGGAGCGCGGAGGTAGACATAGGCATTACCTCGCGTGTTGCGGATATAATTGCGGACGTAAGGCAACGCGGAGACGTCGCGCTTGCCGAGTACACACGTCTGTACGATAAATGCGATTATGACGGCAAGCCCGTATCCAAGGAAGAGATAGACGCGGCATATGCGCGCTGCGATAGCGCTATGATAGATATATTGCGCGAGGCTCACGCCAATATTGCGGCATTCCACTCCCGTCAGCTTGGCGGCGGCTTTGAAATGAATGGTGAGGACGGCATCGTACTGGGGCAGAAGGCAACTCCGCTTGCTCGCGTAGGTATTTACGTTCCGGGCGGCACAGCCAGTTATCCGTCCACCGTGCTTATGAACGCCACTCCCGCTAAAATTGCAGGCGTAGGCGAGATAATTATGGTTACGCCTGCGGGCAGAATTAAAGACGAGATACTTATCGCAGCCGATATTGCGGGCGTTGATAAGATATATAAGGTGGGCGGCGCGCAGGCGATAGCCGCGCTTGCTTACGGCACTGAGAGCATAGCCGCAGTAGATAAGATTACAGGTCCCGGCAATATTTATGTCGCGACGGCAAAGCGTCTTGTATTCGGACAGGTAGACATAGATATGATAGCAGGTCCCAGCGAGGTGCTTATTGTTGCGGACTCTTCTGCCGATGCCGATTGCGTCGCAGCCGATATGCTCTCGCAGGCAGAGCATGACAGACTTGCCTCGTCCGTGCTCGTAACCGACGACAGAGACCTTGCCGCTCGAGTAGCAGTCAACGTGGAGAGACGACTTGCATCTTTGCCCAGAGCGGAAATTGCGGCAGCGTCTATATCGGACAACGGCAAGATAATCGTATGCGACAGCATTGACGAAGCTATAGACATCGCCAATGCTATTGCGCCCGAGCACCTCGAGCTATATACGCGCTTTCCCTTTGACGACCTCAAGAAAGTGCGTAACGCAGGCTCGATATTTTTGGGCGGCAATACGCCCGAGCCTGTCGGGGATTATTTTGCAGGTCCCAATCACACACTTCCTACAGGCGGCAGCGCGCGGTTTTCTTCTCCGCTTTCGGCAGAGGACTTTATCAAGCGTTCGTCTTATATTTATTACACGGATAAGGCGCTTGAGCGCTCTAAGGATAAGATAATCGCCTTTGCGACGTCTGAAGGACTGACTGCTCACGCCGAGAGCGTGGCTGCGAGGTTTAAGAAATGAGCAGATTCTCAAGCAGTTATCTTCAATCTCTTACGCCTTACACCCCCGGGGAACAGCCGAGGGATAAGAGCTATGTCAAGCTCAATACCAACGAGTCGCCTTTTCCGCCGTCTCCGCTTGCAATGGCTGCGGTCAACGAAGCGCAGTTGTCCGACTTGCGTCTCTATTCCGATCCGTCGGCGGACGAGCTTACTTGCGAGATAGCGCGCTGTTACGGTGTGGATAAGGACAATATTATAGTTACCAACGGCTCGGACGAGGCGCTTGCATTCTGTTATCTTGCCTTTTGCGACAGGGATAGAGGCATAGCTTTTGCGGACGTAACGTACGGATTTTATCCCGTCTATGCCGCGCTATTCAACGTCCCTGTCAAGGTGATACCGCTTGATAGCGATTACAAAGTAAACGCTACGGATTATCTCAATCTCGATTGCAATATACTTATCGCCAATCCCAACGCGCAGACGGGCATAGCCATAAGCGCGGAAGAGATAGAAGAGATAGTCTTATCCAATCGAGACAGGGTAGTCATTATAGACGAGGCGTATGCCGACTTTTCACAAGTAAGCTGCGTGCCTCTTGCACTTAAGTATGACAACGTCGTAGTAGTGCGCACTATGTCCAAGTCCCGTTCGCTTGCGGGCGCGAGGATAGGCTACGCTATCGCGTCTAAGCAGCTTGCTTGCGACTTGCGCACCGTCAAGTTTTCATTCAATCCTTACAATCTCGGCAGACTGCCCATCATCCTCGGCGCGGCAGCGTTGAGGGATAAGGCATACTTCGACGATTGCGTCGCAAAGATTAAGGATAATAGGGCGTATCTTACGCGCAGTCTGCAAGATAGGGGCTTTTACGTCCTGCCTTCTTCCGCTAATTTCGTGCTTGCGCGCAGCGGTGCGATAGGCGGCAGGCAATTATATCTCGCGCTTAAGGACAGAGGAGTGCTTGTCAGGCACCTTTCGGATAAGCGCATTGAGGACTTTATAAGAATAACCGTAGGCGACAGGGCTGAGTGCGATGCTTTGCTCGCCGCGATAGACACAGTTACGGAGGTATTATGAGAATAGCGGAAATCAAGCGTACCACGTCCGAGACAGACATCTCAATCAAGCTGAATTTGGACGGCAGCGGCAAGTACAACATTTCATCGGGCAGCGGATTTTTGGACCACATGCTGCAATTGCTGGCAGTTCACGGCAGACTTGACCTTGATATCGACTGCAAAGGCGATACGCATGTAGATATGCACCACAGCGCGGAAGATATCGGCATTGCGCTGGGCGACGCTCTTGCCAAGGCGCTCGGCGACAAGGCGGGCATATGCCGCTATGCAGATATCCTTCTTCCTATGGACGAGGCGCTGATAATGTGCGCTTTGGATGTGAGCGGCAGGAGCTATCTCAATTACGACGTCGTTACTTATACCGATAAAGTAGGCGACTTCGATTGCGAGCTTGTCAAGGAATTTATGCTTGCTCTCGTGCGTCGCTCGGGTATCACGTTGCACTTTAAGATGTTTGCGGGCGAGAATTCTCATCACATTATAGAGGCGGTATTCAAGTCGCTTGGCAGGACGTTGCGCGCCGCTGTATCGACGGATATATCGCTCGGCGGCGCGATACCGTCCAGTAAGGGAGTGCTGTAATGATAGGCATCGTAGACTACGGCGTCGGCAATCTCTATTCACTCGGCAGCTCGCTGTCCGCACTGTCGTTGGAGCATACCGTCAGCGGAGATTGCGACGTGCTGAGCGCGTGCGATAGAATTATTCTCCCCGGGGTAGGCGCTTTCGCCGATGCGTCGAAGAAGCTGAATGAGGCGGGACTTGATAAATTTTTACTGCAACAGGCAGCAGACGGCAAGCCGCTCATGGGCATATGCTTGGGTATGCAACTTCTCTTTGACGTAAGCTACGAGTTCGGCACGTATAAAGGTCTGGGATTGATAAGCGGCAGCGTATGTCCGCTGCTCGGCGATTTACCAGGCGGTCTGAAAGTCCCGCATATGGGTTGGAACAGTCTCAATATAATGAGGGACGACAGCTTGCTGAAGTACGTTAAGCAAGGCGAATATATGTATTTTGTACACTCGTTTTACGCTAAAGATTGCGACGCGGACGTGATAGCTACGACGCACTACGGCATACCCGTTACAGCTGTCGTAAGACGCGGCAACGTCATGGGCGCGCAGTTTCATCCCGAGAAGAGCGGCGCCGCGGGACTTGCGATACTCAAGGCATTTTCGGAGATTTGATATGAAGATTATTCCTGCAATAGACATAATAGATGGTTGCGCCGTAAGACTTACGCAAGGCGATTATTCACGCATGAAGCGTTATTCCGATTCTCCCGTCTCGGTTGCTCGAGATATGGCGGATTGCGGCTCTAAGTATCTGCATGTGGTAGACTTGGACGGCGCAAGGAGCGGCAAGGCGGATAATGCTTCGGTCATAGCGGAGATTGTAAGGCTCAATGCTCTTAATGTGGAGATAGGCGGAGGTATCAGGAGCGAGGAGAGCATACTGAGGTATCTCGACGCGGGCGCAAGCAGAGTAATACTCGGTACTGTTGCCGTCTCTGACTATGACTTTACACTTGATATGCGTCGCAAGTACGGCGATAAGATAGCCGTAGGCGTGGATGCAAGAGAGGGCATAGTAGCGGTGCACGGATGGGAAAGCGACTCGGGAGTAGACGCTTACGACTTTTGCAGACAACTTGCCTCAGACGGGATATGCGACGTGATATTTACGGATATTTCCAAGGACGGGGCAATGTCGGGCACCAATCTTGACGCTTACCGCACGCTTGCAAGTATCGACGGGCTTAAAGTTACCGCATCGGGCGGTATCTGCTCGTTGGCAGAGCTCAAGGCGTTGCAGGATATAGGCGTGGACGGCGCGATATTGGGCAAAGCGTTATACGAGGGAAAGCTGAATCTTCGCGCGGTAGAGGAGGCATTTTGCAATGCTGGCTAAGAGGATTATCCCCTGTCTCGATATCAAGGACGGCAGGGTAGTTAAAGGCGTTAATTTTGCAGGGCTGAAAGACGTGCGCGATCCGGTAGAGCTTGCTTCGTTCTATAACGGCAGCGGAGCCGACGAGCTCGTCTTTTACGACATTACCGCATCCAGCGAGGGACGAAGACTGTTTACGGATATATTGGAGAGAGTTGCCTCGAGCATATTCATTCCTCTCACCGTAGGCGGCGGAATCAACGACGTGAGCGACTTCGAGCGGGTGCTCAAGTGCGGCGCGGACAAAGTAAGCGTCAATTCCGGCGCGATAGCAGATCCCTCTCTTATAGGCAGGGCGGCGCGTATATACGGCAGTCAGTGCGTGGTGCTTTCTATGGACGTAAAGCGCGTAGGGGGAGAATACAGATTATTCAGCCGCGGCGGCAGAGTTGATACGGGTATAGACGCCATGCAATGGGCAGAGCAAGGCGTGTCCGAGGGCGCGGGCGAGATAGTGCTTAACTCAATAGATACCGACGGCGTCAAGCGCGGCTTTGACATCCCTATGCTTACGGAGCTGTGCAGCAGGGTGAAGGTGCCCGTAATAGCATCGGGCGGCGCAGGCTCGGCGCAGGATTTTGTAGAGCTGTTCAACAAGGTCGAGGGCGTCGACGCGGGACTTGCGGCATCGATTTTTCATTACGGAGAAGTAGATATTCACGAGCTCAAGCGGTTGCTTTCCGATAGCGGCGTACCCGTGAGAATATAATCAGTAAGAGGTGAAGTATGATAGATATCAATACGCTTAAGTTTGACGACAGAGGACTCATTCCCGTAGTCGTTCAAGATTATTACAGCAAGAAGGTGCTTACTCTTGCGTATATGAGTAAGGAGAGCTTGCGCATATCCGAGAGCGAGGGCAAGACGTGCTTTTTCAGCCGTTCGCGCAATAAGTTGTGGCGCAAAGGCGAGAGCAGCGGCAATTATCAACACATAGTATCCATGACCGCCGATTGCGACGGCGACGCCTTGGTCGTGGAAGTAATCAAGGACGGTCCCGCGTGCCATAAGGGCACCGACAGTTGCTTTGAAGATACGTTGTACGTCAATCCCGAGTATAAGCCCTTTTCGCTCGAGGGACTTTACGGCGTAATCAAGGGGCGCAAAACCAATCCCAAGCAAGGCTCTTATACGACTTATCTTTTTGAAAAGGGCGTGGATAAGATACTCAAGAAAGTGGGCGAAGAGTGCACCGAGGTAATAATAGGCGCTAAGTCGGGCAGTAAGGAAGAGACGGTGTTCGAGATAGGCGACCTTACGTATCACGTATTCGTACTGATGGCGGAGATGGGTATCGAGATAAAGGACGTCGTGGACGAGCTGGCAAAGCGTCATGTCGTGGACGTTAAAGTAAAGCAGGAGCGCATGCAATAAGCTAAGCGGAATTTACGCGCGCTGTTTAGTAATCATTAGACGGCGCGTGATAAAAAACACGCGATGTCGTAGCTATTTCAGCCTATCTTCTATACCCAGCAGATAGTCTGCGCTCTCTTGGAAATATAGCGCGATTTTTGCAAGCGTTTCGTAATCGGGCTCGCGCGAGCCGTTTTCCCAACAACTTATCGAGCGCTGGTCGACGGACAGTATCTTTCCCAATTCCGACTGCTTGAGATTCCTTTCTTTTCTCAGTTCTTTCAACCTTTGAGCGAATTTAATCATAATCGAATGATACGCCAAACTGTAGTAAAATTATCCCTATACTACATATCGCGGTATGCGGTTTTGTTTTATTATATCTCGTTTTTTATAGCTTATCGGCCTTGCGCTAAAGTATAACAATATATTACATAGCTTATAAACAGCCTCACTTGACACGCATTGCATAGCAATGATAAAATATTTAAGCCGTAAGCCGCCCGGTTGTACGACGGATAATCGGCACGAGGTTGACATGGGTATTTTCGGCAGACTTTTCCCTGATAAGAATGAGAGAGAACTTAAAAAGATAGAGAAGATAGCTTCTCAAGTCGAGGCGCTTTCGGACAAGTACAAGTATATGACGGATGAGCAGTTGCGCGCCTGCACCGACGAGTTCAGACAGCGTTATGCCGCGGGCGAGACGCTCGATAACTTGCTTCCCGATGCATTCGCGGCGGTGAGGGAGGCTGCGGACAGAGTGCTGGGTATGCGCCATTTCCGCGTTCAGATTATAGGCGGTATTGCGCTGCATCAGGGCAGGATAGCGGAGATGAGCACTGGTGAAGGTAAGACGCTGGTCGCAACGCTTCCCGTATACCTCAACGCTTTGACTGGTAAGGGCGTCCATGTAGTTACCGTCAACGAGTATCTTGCCGCGCGCGACGCGGAGTGGATGGGTAAAGTATACAACTTCCTCGGCATGAGCGTAGGCGTCAACCGCAGTAATATGCAGCCCGATGCCAAGAGGGCGGTATTTGCCTGCGACATCGTATATACTACCAACAACGAGCTGGGCTTCGATTATCTGCGCGATAACATGGTCTATGATATTAAAGACAGAGTGCTTCGCGGCTTGGAATTTGCCATTGTCGACGAGGTAGACAGCATACTCATAGACGAGGCGCGCACTCCGCTCATAATCAGTGGCAGGGGCGAGGAGTCGAGCGACAATTACCGTCGCGCCGACGCATTCGTCAGACAGCTTAAGAGCGTGGAATACGTCTGTCCCGCTTGCGGAGAGAATCTCGGCAACGATACTACTACGAGGAATAAGGAAGAAGAGATTATCTGTCCCGAGTGCGGCGCAGTGTGCGAGAACGTGGGCGATTATGAGATAATCGAGAAGAATAAGAGCGTATATATCAACGAGCGCGGTACGGAAAAGGCTGAGAAGTTTTTCAATATAGACGACCTCAGCGAGTACTCCAATAGAGAAATCAAGCACTATATCGACAACGCGCTCAAGGCGCACGCGATAATGAAGAAGGAAGTCAACTACCTCGTGGTCGACGGACAGGTCATCATCATTGATGAGTATACCGGCAGACAGATGGTAGGCAGACGCTTCAGCAACGGACTGCATCAGGCTATCGAGGCAAAAGAGGGCGTTGAAATCAAGACGGAGAATAAGACTCTTGCCACCATCACGCTTCAAAACTTTTTCAGACTTTATCATAAGCTATCGGGCATGACGGGTACCGCCAAGACGGAAGAGGACGAATTCGAGAAGATTTATAATCTGGACGTCATGGTAATTCCCACCAATAAGCCCGTCGTCAGACGAGACGAGCAGGACAGGCTATACGTTACAGAGAAGGCTAAGATTAAGGCTATCGTAAAAGATATTAAAGATTGCCATGAGCGCAATCAGCCTGTTTTGGTCGGTACCGTAAGCGTGGAAAAGAGCGAGCAGCTGTCGGCGGTATTGAGACGCGAGGGTATACGCAGTCATAACGTGCTCAATGCAAAGTACCACGATAAAGAAGCAGATATCATTGCTCAGGCGGGTAGGCTCGGCGCCGTTACCATAGCCACCAACATGGCAGGTAGAGGTACTGATATCATGCTGGGCGGCAATCCCGAATACACCGCAAAGGCGGCTATGGCTAAGAAGGGGTATGCCCATGAGATTATAGAGGCATGCACCGCGCTCACTCCGTCGGAAGATCCCGAGGTCAAGAGCGCAAAGGAAGTGTATGACAAGCTCTACGCTCAATACCTTGCAGATACCAAGGCGGAAAAGGAGCAGGTAGCCGCTCTCGGCGGATTGAGAATTATAGGCACAGAAAGACACGACTCGCGCCGTATAGACAATCAGCTGCGCGGACGTAGCGGTAGACAGGGCGACAACGGTTCGTCCGCTTTCTATCTTTCCTGCGAGGACGATATGTTCAAGCGTTTTGCGGGCTCCAACTTTTTCTCGCTCGTATCAAGGCTTGCCGTCAATGAGGACGAGCCTATCGTCGCGGGTATCATGAGCAGGCAGATAGCTTATATCCAGTCGGTGGTAGAGGACAGGCATTTCTCCGCGCGTAAGCGTCTGATAGCTTACGACGACGTGCTCAACTATCAAAGAGAGATAATATACGGCAAGCGCAACGAGGTGCTTGAGTCGAGCGATATTCACAGACAGGTGCTCAAGATGTGTTACGACGTTGCCGAAGAGATTTGCGAGCGGCACGTGGACTTTAAGAGCGATCACCGCTCGTGGGATTACGTCGCCTTTAACCGCGAACTTGACGAATATCTCTTTACCAAGGACAGCAATATCATGTCGCCCGAGGTAGTGTACGCCAATTCTTCTTTGCAAGAGATAATCAATTATGTATATCACAAGTGTGAGGAGCAGTACGATCAAGTTACGCGCCTTAACGAAGAAAACTTCGAGGGAGCGGGCATGAAGTTCGACCTCTCCGATGCGGAAAAGAGATTTACCTTGCAGGCTATCGACGTCAACTGGCGCGCTTATATCGACGAGGTGGACGACGTAAGGCAGAGTATCGAGCTTGTAGCTTACGGACATCAGGACCCCGTGCTCGAGTACAAGCGCGAGACGTACGATATGTTCAACTCTATGGTGGCAGAGATTAAGAAGGATACCGTCAAAGCGCTTGTAAGACGCGTATTCATCAACGACCGCATTTTGGAAAATCTCAAGAAAGAGCAGCGCATCGTCTATTCCGACGCTAAGTCGGCATCGGCAGGCGAGAGCAAGAAAGCTCCCAAGCCCGCTCCCGTGCGTAAGGAAAAGGAAGTCGGCAGGAACGAGCCCTGCCCGTGCGGCAGCGGCAAGAAGTATAAGAACTGCTGCGGAAAATAAATTTTGCGACTAAAGCGCCGCATTTAATGGGGCGGCAAAATAATAGGTTAACGGCTTTGTCCGCAGGCTTTGGTGTCTGCGGACTTTTTTACTCAAACGCCCAAGCACGGATATAGATATGTAAGCAGACATCATAATTCGTCGATTTAAGTTAATAAATTATTTGATATTGCGCCTTGCCCTGTGATAGAATTCCTAATGCCAGGTCATCTGCGGAGGTTAAGAATGAAAGCTAAAAAGACTTTACCTATAATAATGTTTTGCCTTGGCGCGGCAGCATTGATTTTTGCTTTATATTTTACGTTGCAGCCATTGTTCAGATCTCGTATCAGTCCTTATGAGGTAGATATCAGTGAGAAGGTTACTCTTGAGCAAGACTCGGAGGGCGACTGGGTATTTAGCGGCAAGCTAAGGAATAACACGGATACGGATCAGACTATGATAATTCTTTCTATTGAGGTTAAGGATGATAACGGTGACGAGGGCATTATTTATATAATCGGCGACGATTATATGGAAGATTTTGAGGATAGCGTCACGCTCGCCACAGGCGAGGAGTTTGATCTTGCGGGCTATTACTTTGAGGGCGACTATAATGCGTCTTATAAGATTAAGGAAGTCAATGTTGTGCTGGAAGGCTTCCTTAACCTCAAGCTGTATGCAGGCGGCGAGGGCAGGAAGGTAGCTATGTTTATGGGATACGTGCTTGCGGTGATGTTTATCGTTATAGGCGTATCCAATTTAAGGTATAATCGTAAGGTAGCTGCCCATTGGAACTCTATGACGGAATACGCTGCCGGCGCAGAGATGTCGGGTACGTTTATGATAGGATACGTAGGCGAGGGCAAGATTAGCGCAAAGTCATTCGGCAAGACGCTGCTTTCTTCGCTCGGCGCGGCAATCAGCGCGATGTTCGTAGGCGCGGGCGCGTACAAGAATTATATGGCGGGCTCTAAGTCGGAGATGATAGTTACTGGCGAGGGCATATATTTCGGCAAGCCTTCCAATAAGCCCGAAGTCAATGTGGAAAATATGCGCTTTGTTACCAAGCAAGACTTGGCGGCTTATTCAATCAAGCAGGGCAAGAAACAGGTAGATTTGTTTATAGGAGGCGGCAAGAAGATATCTGTTACTGCTATTGATAACGCTTTGGATATGGAGCAAGTTGCGGCTGAGTTTAATAAGTTGATAGTTACCGATACCGCTAATGCGGCACAGGAAGATACTCTTACGGAGAATTAATATGATAATTGTAGACGAGCAGAAGTATAAGCTCGAGCAGATCAACGCCATGCTCGGCGAGCTGAAAGGCGCGCTCGATCTCGACGCCTTGCGTGCTCGCAAAGCAGAGCTTGAGCAATTGCAGAATGCTCCCGATTTCTGGAACGACCTTGCTATAGCGCAGGAAGTCAATAAAGAGCTTGCAAGAGTAGACGGCAAGCTCGACAGATACGTGAGGCTTACGCGTCGCGCCGACGATTGCGCGGCTCTCATCGCTCTGCTCGAGGAGGACGGCGACGAGGAGAGCAAGGCGGAACTCGATAGCGAACTCAAGAGTTTGGAGGACGACTCCCAGACGTTAAGGCTGGAGACTTTGCTCAAAGGCAAGTACGATTCCAATAATGCAATCATCACTTTGCACGCAGGCGCAGGCGGCACGGAAGCTCAGGACTGGGCGAGTATGCTGTACCGTATGTACAGCCGTTATGCAGAGCGCGAGGGCTATAAGGTCGAGATGCTCGACTATCTTGCAGGCGATGAGGCAGGCATCAAGAGCGTTACCGTCAAGGTCAACGGCGACAACGCTTACGGATATCTCAAGGCGGAGAAGGGAGTGCACAGACTGGTGCGTATTTCCCCTTTCGATGCCAACGCCCGCCGTCATACGTCGTTTGCATCCGTAGAGGTCATGCCCGAGGTCGAGAGCGACAATGACATCAAGATTAATCCCGACGAGCTTAAGATAGATACCTATCGCAGCGGCGGCGCGGGCGGTCAGCACGTCAATAAGACGGACAGCGCGGTGCGTATCACTCACTTGCCTACAGGAATCGTCGTGCAGTGTCAAAACGAGCGTTCGCAGATTCAGAACAGGGAGCAGGCTATGAAGATGCTCACGTCCAAGCTCATCGAGCGTAGGGAGAGAGAGCAGGCGGAGGCGGAGTCCGCGCTCAAGGGCGACCTCAAGAAAATAGAATGGGGCTCGCAGATACGCTCGTATGTGTTCTGTCCTTACACTATGGTCAAGGACCACCGTACGGGATATGAGACAAGCAACGTCAATGCAGTTATGGACGGCGATATCGGCGGATTTATCAACGACTATCTCAAGAAATCGCAGGGAGAGAGATGAGCGCGTATAGCGAACTTGCCCGCGTTAAGATAGAGAAACTGCGCGGACGCGACGATATACTCACGTTGGGCATAGAGAGCAGCTGCGACGAGACCGCTTGCGCTATCTTGCGCGGCAGAGAGGTGCTGTCCTCGGTAATTGCCTCGCAGATAGATATACATAAGCGTTTCGGCGGAGTAGTCCCCGAGATAGCATCTCGCAATCACGTTACGGCTATTGACGGCGTTGTGCGCTCTGCGCTTGATAAGGCGGGAGTCTCGCTTGAGGATATCGAAGTTATCGGAGTAACTTACGGCGCGGGACTTCTCGGAGCATTGCTCGTGGGAGTGTCTTATGCCAAGGCATTGGCGTATTCTTTGGGCATTCCGCTTATGGCGGTCAATCACATTAAGGGACACGTGGCGGTCAATTATATTGCCGATAAGCTCCTTACTCCACCTTACGTATGCCTTATAGCCAGCGGCGGACATACCGCGGTAGCCTACGTTAAGGATTGGGACGAGCTGGAGATACTGGGCAGTACGCAGGACGATGCGTGCGGCGAAGCCTTCGATAAGATAGCGCGCGTGCTCGGATTGAGTTACCCCGGCGGTCCCGCGGTAGAGCAACTTGCTTTATCGGGCAAGCCTGTCGTCAAGTTGCCCCGTCCGTTTAAGGGTATAGATACTCTCGACTTTTCTTTCAGCGGAATCAAGACCGCGCTGATTAATTACGTTCACAATGCGTCCGTTAAGGGCGAGGAAATCAACAGGGCGGATATTGCGTGTTCTTTTCAAGAGCTCGTTACCGATATCATGGCGGACAACGCCGTACGCGCGGCAAAGATAAAGGGTTGCGATAGGCTCGTCATCGCAGGCGGCGTGGGAGCCAACGGCGTGCTCCGCAATAAAGTTGAGCTGAGAGCCAAGCGAGAGGGGCTTAGCGTATACTATCCTCCGATAGGCTTGTGTACCGACAACGGCGTCATGATTGCGGCGCAGGCGCAGTGCATGATTAAGGCGGGCAGAGACTGCTCCGATTACGACCTCGACGCCGACGCTTCTCTTACGCCCGAGGATTGAGGCAAGCCGCGTTATATTGCAGCGATTTATTCAAGGAATTTCAAGCGGATATATTTAAGAAAAAAGTACGCTAATTTGTTGACTTAACTTATAATAGTTGATAAAATGTGTTTACTATGTGGGATTATCCCGCATATTATTTGTGTTGCAAGACGGCGCCTTAAGTGGTGTGTAGGCGCTTTCGACATAAATGGAGATGCCTTAGGGTTGAAAGGTAACTCATCCGATTAATACTGTAAGGAGGTAAGATAATGCCCACAATTAACCAGTTGATTAGGCACGGACGCGAGAAGCAGGTTAAGAAGTCCAAGGCACCCTTGATGGACAAGAACCCTCAGAAGAGAGGCGTATGTCTGTCTGTTACCACGACTTCGCCTAAGAAGCCTAACTCCGCTATGCGTAAGATTGCGCGTGTTAAGCTCGTTAACGGCATGGAAGGTACGGTGTATATCCCCGGTATCGGACATAATCTGCAAGAGCACAGCGTAGTATTGATCCGCGGCGGCAGGGTAAGGGATTTGCCCGGTGTGAGATATCACATTATTCGCGGTACGTTGGACGCGGCAGGCGTTGCCAAGCGTATGCAGGCAAGGTCTAAGTACGGCGCCAAGAAGCCTAAGACTACAAAGTAATAGTTAGTCGGATGTAAGAACAATCTATAAGGAGGTAATAATATGCCCAGAAGAGGTAACGTGCCCAAAAGAGACGTTTTGCCCGATCCCGTGTACGGCAGCAAGGTATTGACTAAGTTTGTCAATCAGATTATGTACGACGGCAAGAGAGGTACGGCGCAAGAGATCGTCTACGGCGCATTTGATATAATCAGTCAGAAGACTGGCAAGGACGCGATGGAGGTATTCAATCAGGCTTTGGATAACGTTAAGCCCGTATTGGAAGTCAAAGCGCGCAGGGTCGGAGGCTCCACCTATCAGGTTCCTATGGAGATCAGACCGGAAAGAAGGCAGACGCTCGCTATCAGATGGCTTGTAATGTTCGCTCGCAAGAGAGGCGAAAAGACCATGATGGAGAGAGTCGCGGCAGAGCTTATGGACGCCTTTAACAATACAGGCAATTCCATCAAGCGTAAAGAAGACATGCACAGAATGGCAGAGGCGAACAAGGCGTTCGCGCACTACCGTTGGTAATTGAGAGGTAACCGTATATGGCAAGAGAATTTGCTTTGGACAAGGTTCGCAATATAGGTATTATGGCGCACATCGACGCGGGTAAGACCACGACGAGCGAAAGAATACTTTATTACACCGGACTTGTTCATAAGATAGGAGAGGTCCACGAGGGACAAGCTACCATGGACTGGATGGAGCAGGAAGCGGAGAGAGGTATCACCATTACTTCCGCTGCTACCACCACTCAGTGGGACGGTCATCGTATCAACCTCATCGATACTCCCGGACACGTTGACTTTACCGTAGAGGTCGAGCGCAGCTTGCGCATACTCGACGGAGCGGTCGCGCTGTTCTGCGCTAAGGGCGGAGTTCAGCCTCAGTCCGAGAACGTATGGAGACAGGCTACCAAGTACGGCGTGCCCCGTATAGCATTCGTCAATAAGATGGACAGAGAGGGCGCGGATTTCTTCAACTGCGTGGAGATGATGAAGGAGAGGCTGGGCGCCAACGCCGTGCCTATCGTTTTGCCTTTGGGCAACGCTGATACCTTTATGGGTTATGTCGACGTCATCGAGCAGAACGCGGTAGTATACGATCTTGACAAGGACGGAAAGACCTTTGAAATCAAAGAGATTCCCGCCGACATGGTCGAGGCTACCGAGAAGGCGAGAGAGGCATTGCTCGACGCCGTATCCATGTATGACGACGACCTCATGATGAAGATGCTTGAGGGCGAGGAAATCCCCGTAGAGGAGATTAAGGCGGCTCTGCGCAAGGGCGTTATCGATATGAAGATTACTCCCGTGCTCTGCGGCAGCGCGTACAAGAATAAGGGCGTGCAGGCATTGCTCGACGCGGTCGTAGCTTATCTGCCTTCGCCTTTGGATATCCCTCCCGTTAAAGGTACGGACCCCGACGATAAGGATAAGGTAATGGAGCGTCTTTCCGACGATTCGGCGCCTTTCTCCGGTCTTGCATTCAAGGTAATGACCGATCCTTTCGTAGGTAAGCTGACGTTCTTCCGTATCTATTCGGGTACGCTTACGGCAGGCTCTTACGTTCTCAACAGCGGTAAGAACAAGAGGGAGCGCGTAGGACGTCTTGTCAGAATGCACTCCAATACCCGTAACGAAATCAGCGAGGCTTATGCCGGCGACATCGTAGCGATAATAGGACTTAAGGACACCACTACAGGCGATACGCTGTGCGCTTCTGACGCGCCTATCGTACTTGAGAGCATGGAGTTCCCCGAGCCCGTTATATCGGTTGCTATCGAGCCCAAGAGTAAGGCGGATCAGGAAAAGATGTCCATGGGACTTATCAAACTTGCCGAAGAAGATCCTACCTTCAAGACCTACACCAATAAAGAGACCGGTCAGACCATCATATCCGGTATGGGCGAGCTTCACCTCGATATCATAGTCGACAGACTTAAGAGAGAATTCAGGGTTGAGTGCAACGTAGGCGATCCTCAGGTTGCTTATCGCGAGACCGTCAAGAAGAGCGTTCAGGTCGAAGGTAAATTTGTCAGACAGAGCGGCGGTAAAGGTCAGTACGGACACTGTATCATATCCCTTGCGCCCAACGAGGCGGGAGCAGGTATCACGGTTACCGATAAGACCGTCGGCGGCAGCATTCCCAAGGAATATATCCCCGCAGTCGAGGCAGGTATCAGAGAGGCTGCTCACAGCGGCGTGCTCGCAGGCTATGAGATGGTTGACTTCCACGTTGACATACTCGACGGTAGCTACCACGAAGTCGACTCGTCCGAAATGGCGTTTAAGATTGCAGGCTCCATGGCTCTTAAGGAGGGTGCGGCTAAGGCCAATTCCGTCCTGCTCGAGCCTATAATGACTGTCGGTGTAGAGACTCCCGATATGTATCTCGGCGACGTAATGGGCACCATTACTTCTCGCAGAGGCGCTATCAAGTCCATGAATATGCACAACGGCGTACAGACTATCGATGCCGAGGTTCCTCTTGCAGAGATGTTCGGATATGCTACCACGCTCCGTTCTTGCTCGCAAGGACGCGCCAGCTTCACAATGTTCCCCAGCCATTACGCTGAGGTACCCAAGAGCGTTGCCGATGAAATTATCAGCGTCGGCAAAAAGAAATAAATAGACAACAATATACGTTAAAATATCAATTAGGAGGATTTAACGATTATGGCTAAGGCTAAATTTGAAAGAAACAAACCGCACGTCAACATTGGTACCATCGGACACGTTGACCACGGTAAGACCACCCTCACCGCAGCTATCACTATGTACAGCGCGGGCAAGGGCTTCGCTCAGAAAATGAGATACGACGAAATCGACAAGGCTCCCGAGGAGAAGGCAAGAGGTATTACGATTAATACCGCTCACGTCGAGTACGAGACCGCCAGCAGGCACTATGCTCACGTTGACTGCCCCGGACACGCCGACTACGTTAAGAACATGATTACCGGTGCTGCTCAGATGGACGGCGCTGTACTCGTAGTTGCATCCACCGACGGTCCCATGCCTCAGACGAGAGAGCACATCCTGCTCGCACGTCAGGTTGGCGTTCCTTACATCATCGTATTCATGAACAAGACCGATCAAGTAGACGATCCCGAGTTGCTCGAGCTCGTTGAGATGGAAGTAAGAGAGTTGCTTTCCGAGTACGGATTCCCCGGCGACGATACCCCTATCGTTAAGGGTAGCGCGCTCAAGGCTCTCGAGGCTGCTTCCAACGGTAAGTTCGACGATCCTGCATGCGCTTGCATTCAGGAGTTGCTCGATGCTATCGACGCTTATATCCCCGCTCCCGAGCGCGACACCGACAAGCCTTTCCTTATGCCTGTCGAGGACGTGTTCACGATTACCGGCCGCGGCACCGTTGCTACCGGCAGAATCGAGAGAGGCGCTGTAAAGGTTGGCGACAAGGTTCAGATAGTCGGTATCAAGCCCACTGCAGAGACCACCGTTACCGGCGTAGAGATGTTCCGCAAGTTGCTTGACGAGGCTTTCGCAGGCGACAACGTCGGTACGCTTTTGCGCGGTATCGACCGTAAGGGTATCGAGAGAGGACAGGTTCTTGCCAAGCCCGGCAGCATCAACCCTCACACCGATTTCCACTCGCAGGTATACGTTTTGACCAAGGAAGAAGGCGGACGTCATACTCCTTTCTTCAACGGCTATCGTCCTCAGTTCTATTTTAGAACTACAGACGTTACCGGTTCTATCGCTCTTCCCGAGGGCGTTGAGATGGTTATGCCCGGCGACAACATCGAGATGAACATCTCCCTTATCACTCCTATCGCTATCGAAGAAGGTCTTCGTTTCGCTATCCGCGAGGGCGGCAGGACGGTAGGTTCCGGCGTTGTTTCCAAGATATTGAAGTAATGCCGAATAACTAATCGCGAATAATTCACGGTTGGGCTCCGGAGCAATCCGGAGCCTTTGTCATTAATTATAATATTTTTATTGTCTTAATTCGTTTGACATAGCAAGATGTCGGTGATATAATAATTGAGCACTCAATACAGGGGTGTAATTTTTTTGGAGGGCTTTATACTGTGAGAACAAGGATTACTATGGCTTGTACAGAGTGTAAGCAACGCAACTACGATAGTTATAAAAATAAAAAGAATACGCCCGACCGTGTCGAGATGAAGAAATATTGCAAGTTCTGCAAAAAGCACACGATGCATAAAGAGACCAAATAATTCGCGTAGGGGGCTTTATGGGCAAAAAGAATAACAGGTTAACTAACGGCGAGCAGTTGATGTCCAACTCTCCCTTGCGTGATGCCGAACTTTCCTCTACCGAGAAGGGCGGCGGCAAGCCTGTCGACACCAAGAAGAAGAAAAAGAAGAGCGATAAGCCCGGCATATTCAAGCGGATAGGCAAGTTTTTTGCGGATATGTTCAGAGAGCTTAAGGCCGTCGATTGGCCCAAAGCTAAGCGCGTGTTCACCGAGCTTGGCGTAGTGCTACTCGTGGTAGTTATTTTCTTGGTTATAATCACAGCATTCGATGCCGCGTTTGCGCAGCTGCTTAGGTTGCTCATCGGCGCGAATTAAGGAGGTAAGTTATGGAAGAGAAGAACGAGCCTCAGTGGTATGTAATATACGCGCTGTTCGGATACGATAATATAGTTAAAGACAATATATTGCAGATGGTGGAGACCAACGGCTTGCAGAATTATATATTCGACGTCGTAGTCCCCGAGGAAGAAGAGGTAGTGGAGCGCAACGGCAAGAAGAAGTTCGTTATGCGCAAGAAGTATCCCAACTACGTCTTTATCAAGATGATCTACACCAAGCAGATATGGTATATGGTCAAGCAGACTCGCGGCGTTAAGGATTTCTGTAGCGGCTTCGACGGCAGACCTTTGCCCATGACGGCAGAAGAGGTCAAGAGAGCGCAGCTTGAGCAGGTCAAGATAGAGGACCTCTCTATCGCTATAGGCGACAACGTTACTATCATTAGCGGACCGCTCAAAGACTTTATCGGCGAGATCAAGGAGATCAAGGAAGAGCTTCGCAAGGTCAAAGTATGCGTATCCATGTTCGGACGCGAGACCAGCGTAGACCTCGACTACAATCAGGTCGAGAAGATTAATTAAGTTACACACATTTGGGAGGGGCGTAAATACAGCGGATACGTCCCGTTATTACCACGATTGCCAAGGAGGTATATATGGCAAAGAAGATTAATGCAATAGTTAAGTTGCAGCTGCCCGCAGGCAAGGCGACTCCCGGACCCCCTGTCGGTTCTACACTCGGACCGCACGGTATCAACATCCCCGGATTCACCAAGGAATTCAACGAGAAGACGAGAGGACAAGAAGGACTTATCATCCCTGTTGTCATGACCATCTTCGCAGACAGGTCGTTTGAGTTTAAGCTCAAGACGCCTCCCGTCCCCGTACTCATCAAGAAGGCTTTGGGACTTGAGAGCGCGTCCGCAGTTCCTAACAAGACCAAGGTCGGCACGCTGACCAAGGCTCAGGTTAAGGAAATCGCTCAGACCAAGCTGCCCGACCTCAATGCTACTTCGCTCGAGAGCGCAGAGAGCATGGTCAGAGGCACCGCCCGCAGCATGGGCATCCTCGTTGAGGAATAATAGGAGGCAGCGATATGAAGAGAGGTAAGAGATATATTCAGGCGGCGGCTCAGGTCGAGACCGGTAAGGTATACGATGCGAGCGAGGCTATGGCTAAAGTAGTCGAGACCGCTACGGCTAAGTTTGACGAGTCCGTAGAGTTGCACATCAAGCTGGGCGTTGACAGCCGTCATGCCGACCAGCAGGTCAGAGGCGTAGTTGTGCTTCCCCACGGTACCGGTAAGAGCGTCAAGGTGCTCGTTATCGCAAAGGGAGCTAAGGCAGACGAGGCAGAGGCTGCAGGCGCAGACTTTGTCGGCGGCGAGGAAATCGTCAATAAGATTAAGAACGAGAATTGGTTCGACTTCGACGTATGCGTTACCACTCCCGATATGATGGGACTTGTCGGTAGAATAGGTAAGGTACTCGGTCCTAAGGGACTTATGCCTAACCCTAAGTCAGGCACGGTTACTATGGACGTTACCAAGGCTGTCAAGGAGATTAAGGCAGGTAAGGTCGAGTACAGACTTGACAAGACCAACATCATCCACGTGGCTATAGGCAAGAAGTCTTTCGGCACGGATAAGCTCATCGACAACTTCAACGTAGTATACGACGCTGTACTTAAGGCTAAGCCCGCGGCTGCCAAGGGACAGTACGTCAAGAGCGTTACGCTTACGTCCACAATGGGCCCCGGCGTAAAGGTTGCTGTCAAGGCGTAACCTTTTTGCGACGTAAACGCTTGACAGATAATATATAAAAATTATATATTATATTCACAACTCAATAATTTCGCCTAAGACAGCAAGTGCTTATAGCTTAATATCTTGCCGAGGAAAATGAGGTAACATGTTTACTATTCCCTTGCGCGTCTTAGCGCGAGGGATATTTTTTATCAATACAGGAGGTAACAATGTCTTTAACCAGAGAACAGAAAGCGGTTCAGATAGACGAGATAGTTTCGCTGACTAAGGAGTGCAAGAGCTTTGTTATCGTTAGCTACAAGGGTATTAACGTGGCGGACGATACGGTTATGCGCGCTAAGTTTAGAGAAAGCGGCGTAACGTATAAAGTCCTCAAGAACCGTCTTATCAAGAAGGCTTTAGACCAGCTCGGAATTACAGGATACGATGCCGCGCTTACGGATTCTACCGCAGTGGCGTTTTCCATGACGGACGCTTTGGCAGGTCCCAAGGTAATTGCGGAAATGTCCAAGACGGTCAAAGTGCTTGAAGTTAAATGTGGCAGAATGGACGGCGACTATCTTGACGCCGCTCAGGTACAGGCTCTCGCGCAGATTCCTTCCAAGGAAGTGCTCGTTGCCAAATTGCTCGGTTTGTTGCTCAGCCCTCTTACGGGATTGGCTGTTGCGCTTAACGAGGTCGCTAAAAAGAACGCGTAAAAACTATAAATCAATAATATTATTCGGAGGAATTAAAAATGGCAGATATAGCAAAATTGTTAGAGGAAATCAAGGGTATGACCGTGCTCGAGCTTAACGATCTCGTTAAGGCTATCGAGACTGAGTTCGGCGTAAGCGCTGCGGCTATGGCAGTTGCTGCTCCTGCTGCTGGCGGAGCTGCTGCGGCTGAGGAAGAGAAGACTGAGTTCGACGTTATCCTCAAGGCGTTCGGCGCTAACAAGCTCGCGGTTATCAAGACCGTTAGAGAGATCACAGGTCTCGGACTTGCCGACGCTAAGGCGTTGGTTGAGAGCGCTCCTAAGGCTATCAAGGAAGGCATCGCTAAAGATGCTGCCGACGAAATCGCTAAGAAGCTCACCGAGGCAGGCGCAGAAGTCGAAGTTAAGTAATTGCAGGATTACTGATCGCGTATTAATGCGCGGCTTAGCGGCGCGGGATTTCCCGCGCCGTTATTGCATATTTAAGATAAACGACAGCGGCATTTGTGTTATGCCGCTGTCGTTTCGCTTTATGCGTATACAAAAGTAAGAAGTTATAACCGTTATTAGTTGCTTTCCTTCTTATGCTTACGCATCATAGCCGTCTCGGGCGCATTAATACGTGCTGCGCTGAACTTGTTGAATATGAGATAGAACAAAGCCCACAGTCCCGCAACGCCTACTATGGCATATATTATTCTCGCGCCTATATACGAAGAGGTGGAGAATATCCAGTTAACTATATTGAAGTCGAATATACCGACGGACAACCAGTTAATTGCGCCCACGATTATCAATATCAGAGATATTACGGTAATCATATATTCCTCCTTATAAGGTTTCTTGAATTATTGTAAGCAAACTGCGCGTTATTATTCTGCGCGCTTTGCTGCTCGAGCGGCAATCGCTTGATATATTCTTGCCGATTTTATATAATAAGCGTATGGCAAGCAGAGCTAAACGCAAGGGCAAGGATCCCGTCGCTAACAAGAATTATAAAGAGCAGGCAGTCGCTATCGAGAGGGAGCGCGCTATTAAGCGCAATCGCAAGCTATACGCAATAGTGTGCGGATTGTTGCTTTTAGCGGTCATCATAGTAATGATGCCGTTCAATACGGCAGGTATTGTCAATATCAGCGTGAGCGGCAAAATGACGTTTGGCATCAGTGATAGCGTCAATGATTACGATGTGGACGTCAATGTTCCGCTCAATGCCGTAGAGATAATATTCGGTCCTGTTAGGACAACTAAGCCGATGCCTTATATAGCGATGAAGATACTCGACTCTATCAACTCCGATTATGATAGAGACGAGGTCAATAACGATCCTACGCTGACGCTTTCATCATTGGGCATGGCGCCGACTTATGACGAGATGCTTAACAATGCCGTCGCGCCTATATATGCGCTTAGCTGTATTATTGTACTATCGTTGATTGCCCTTATCGTTTTGATTGCCGTCAGTATGAGCGGCAAGTGCGGAATGTTGCCGCCGTTGATTTGCGCGGCGATATACGTCGTGCTTGCAATCGTGCAGCTGGGCGTGGGCATATATGCCTCTAATATTGCTTTCCCCGCGTCAGACGACTTTACAATCAAGCTCGTAACAGGCGCGCAGACATACGTCAATTTCTTCTTCGGCGGGGCTATATGCGTCGCTACTACTGTGTTTGGATTAAAGCGCAGATCAATCAACCGCGAGTATGGTATAACTTTGCGCGGAGGTAAGAGCGGTGAAGTGTAAGAATTGCGGAGCCGAGATTGACAAGAAGGCTAAGGTGTGCCCCTCATGCAACGCTAAGGTAGAGAAGGTAGGCTACTTTAACTTTATCAAAAGGCGGGAGCAGCGTTACGAGGAGACTCAGCAACTGCTTGCAAAGTCTTACGTCAGCGACGAGCAGCTGTCCTCGGCAGAAGTCAAGAGCCACGGCGGGATTAAAGCCGTATATGTAGGCGAATGCAAGAAACTTATGCGTATAGCCGCGCTTAAGATAGCATTGTTTGCGTTTATTATGGCAGGCAGTATCGCAGTAATTATAATTAGGCAGTACACTTCGCTTATGTCGTCCGTATCGGATACGTGGACTACGGTGATTTTATTGATAGCGTTTATAGCTATATTTGGGATGCTCGCTCTTTTATACGATACAGCTTATTATCTTGTGCGTTGTATACGTCTCAATAAGCAGGGCGAGGGCGTAGCCAAGATTAACTTCGGCAAGCCTCCCGTTGCTATCAGCGCAGGCAAGCTGTATAATATCGCATTGGATTTTAATTGTCCTAAGTGCGCTAATCCTACGTCTATGCATATTGAGCAGGTTGACGATATGTTTGTCGCAGTATGCGACTACGACCGTACCCATATGCTTAAGATAGAGGTGGAGGAAATACTCGAAAATATCCGCCCTACGCAATACTCGTCGGACGAAAATATTGACGGCTCAGCCGAATAAAGCTGCAGCTAATCAGCAGATACTTGTAAATAAACCGCACTTCGTAACGGTGTATTTCATAGGGAATTTGGGAAACACTAAATTTAAATATGAATACACCTTAAAGGCATGTCAAAAAGAATGGAGATTGATTATCAGTCTCCATTCTTTTTATTGTTATACTAATTGTGCTAATCGACTGTATTACACACAAGATTGATAAGCATTAAAATAGCGATAAAATGAGGATGTTTTCATTTTGGATAACGATAATGCTTCAGCTAATCCTATTTTGTGTTGCAAGTATTGTTCCGCGATCTCGGGGAAATTATCCGGACAAGGTAAACATCCTTGGGGATTAAATAAATCGAAAAATTGAATAAAACAGTAATTTCGTAACAAAGGGTAGCGAAAGACCTCGTTGTCCTTTGATTTTTTACGAACAGTACGCTAATAATAGAATATAGAAAACAGGAAAAGAGAAGTCAGAACTCTTGCAATCAAAAAGCTTTTGTGCTATAATTAATTATGTCGAATTATAATCTAATTCGTAGAAATGTGTTATTGTGGGATAACTATGTTATTATTCCGATAGCAAGTTCTTTTGGCGAAATCGTTTGAAGTTGTTCGTAGCTTGGGGCTCGGTAAATCGGACGATGGATATAATTTTCTTGGTAGCGTAAATGCACAATTTTGCGTGAAATAGGAATTGATATTATTAACCAAAAAATTGGTTGATGTTGCACTTGAAATAGTGTCTAAAGAGAAATTTTTATATGAAAAACAAAACTAAAAAATCTAAAAAGAGTAGGAATAAAAAGAACGGCGCACGGTTGTCTATTTGGGTGTGGGTTTTTATAGCCGTTACGGTATTGGTTTTTTTATATTGCATAGCTAGCAACATAATTAATCATTTAGAAGGAGTGTCAAATACCCTTCAAATAGTTTTTGGGTTAAGTGATTTCGCGAATACGGCCATAGGAGCATTGCTGGGTTTCGGGGCTTCACTACTGTTGGACAAATATTTGATAGCTGTTAACAAGGAAAAGGTTATAGATAATATTGTTGCTGAAATGACGCGTATGTGTCTATATATTTCAGAAATGTTTGACCCGTATATTAGACTCCAAGATAACAATGGAAATGAGATTATTAAATTTAGTGATACTTTGCAGGGAGCACTTGATAGTTTAACAAATAAGGCTAATAGCGATCAATATAAGCCTGAATTTAAAATATTAAAGAATAGGGTAATTAATCATCGTTATAAAATTTTTTTACCAATTTGGGATTCGGTATTGCAAAATGGAGACTTGCTAAGGTTTAAAGATAGAGAGTATTTTGAATGTTTGATAAACATATATACTCGGCTTAATAAATTTAGAGCACAAATTGATGCTTTTGATGCCTCCTTTGAAAATAAGGAGTTGTTTGAATATTTGGTCGAATTATATTCGGATGTTCAAAGTTTATACAAATATATTAAATTACAAAAAGCTCACTTGATTTTTTTATGTGGGTATTTGAAAGGAGAGAGGGTAAGTCAATTAAAAACAGATTTCATGTCTCGTTTTGAATTGGATGTCCGTTGATTTTATGACACAAAAGCCTCAAATATATGATAGTAGGATAGTTGATCCTGATCAATACGATGTGGTAGAGCCTACCATGCCATTGTCGTATTGCAAATTTTATTATCAAGTTGATCTTCCCGATAATTTTTTGAATCATGAATATGTTGATAAAATTATTAGTGATATCAAATTGGGTGTCAACGCAATTGTATTATATGGCATGGGTGGGATTGGAAAGTCTACTTTATTAAGAAAAGTTATTGATGATTGCGGAGTTTCTAAAATTGCTTATTTTGATCTTAGAAATAAGCGTGATTTTTGTTCTACAGCTCGTGATATTTTGCAAGATTTATTTCAATATAGAGTAGAAAATGATAAAAATTTAATGAATGAACTTCTAAGCAAGATCAAAGAGAACAATATTTTAATTATTTTTGATAACTTAGAGTCGATAATGGATGAGGGTGGAAACTCTGGTAAAATGTTACCAGATTTTTATGAATATCAACAGCTTGCTGAAGCCGTTATAAATATAACCACAAGCTCAACTATAATCTTTTCCGGTAGAGATAAGTTGAAACTAAGTTCCAGATCTGATAAATATAATGAGTATGCTTTAACAGGATTTGATGAGCAAAAAGCGAAGGCATTTCTTGCTAAGTATAATTTAGCAGGAACTGATAAAGAGTGGGCGCTGTTTGTAGAAATTTATAAAGGCAATCCGCTATCCCTAAAAATTATAGCTGAAGAAATTCGATCCAATTATCATTCAAGCCTATTAGAGTTTCTTGCTGATCCTAATATGCCGCGAGAACTTACTGATTTACTTGAAGAACAATTTAATAGGTTTAGTCTTATAGAGAAAAATATTCTATTTATATTGGCGGTTGAAAGAGAACCTATTTCGTATAAGAATATCAACGCAATGCTTGTTAAAATTAATCGTTTCAATGATGAAACAAGGAATGCAATTGTTAGTATTTCAAATAGATGTTTTATTGAAGGCAGAGGCACAAATTTAGATTATAGTAGATTTTATTTGCAACCCGTTATTATGGAGTTCTTAACGCAAAAATTGTTGGGCATTGTTTTCAACGAAATTGTTGAAAACAATCCAGATTTTCTAATGAGAGTTCCTATGTTAGATACGGTAGCGAGGGACTATATTGTTAAGACACAAAAAATAGTAATTATAGAACCGTTGTGCAATGCGCTTCTGCAAGAATATGGGCAAAATTCAAGTGTAAAGATGCTTGCAAATATGAATAGCACTATTCCAACAGATAAAAATTACGCATGTGGAAACATTATAAACATTTTGACTTCTATTTTAGATACGATAAGAGATATAGACTTTTCAGATAAATATATTATTAATGCTGATTTTCGTTATAATGATTTTTGCGACTGCAAATTTGTTGGTGCTACATTTTTAAATGTACTTTTTAGACAAACATTTGGTAATTTAATTGACGTTAAGTACTCGCATGACGATCAGTTATTAATAGGAGGGACAACTGATTATAGTATTAATATATGGTCAGCAAAAGATTTAAGCCTTCTTCATAGATTGCCGTATCATTCGGATTGGGTTCGTTCGGTAGATACTAATGAAAAATACATTGCTAGCGCAAGCAACGATGAAACTCTTTCTATTATAGATTATAAAACATGTCAATTGCTTAATACATTTAGCGTGAGCGGGAGAGTAAGGAAAGTAAGATTTAATCCTTTTGATGATAATATTCTTTTTTCATCCGGAGATGATTTAAAAATACATATCTGGGATATCTCTGCTGGTAAAGAGTTAAGAGAGCCATTAATAGGGCACGAAGCGGTTGTTGGTGATTTCGATGTTATTAAAACTAGGGGTAAAACATGTATTGTAAGCTGTTCTGATGATGGTACATTGCGTTTGTGGAATTTAGATTTAAACACAAGTGAGATACTTTTAAGGTTGGACACAGAAATTAGAACGGTAGTGTATGATGGATTTGAGAATTTGTATATTGGTTGTTCTAATGGAAACATATGGGCTTATTCTTTAATAGACAAAATCATTAAAGGAGAATACAAAGAACATCACGGTACCATATGGGGCTTAGATTACGATGAAAAAAACAATAGATTGGTGTCATGCTCTGCCGACAAAACTGTAATTGTTTGGGAATGCACGAAAGAATCTATAACTATGTTAAAGGTTTTGAATGCGCATTCTTGTACTGTATGGAGTGCTCATTTTAATGGAAACGGGGATTATATAGTTTCTACTGGAGATGATGGAGAAGTAAAAGTTTGGGATACTAAAACCTTTAATCCGATTTATTGCATTAAGGGATATACTAATCTTTTGAGAAATTTAACTATAAATAAAACCAATAACAATGTTTTTGTCTGTGGTGATGATATGCTTATTAGAGAATTCGCTAGCGATAATTTCCTTTATCGAAAGCGGGTTTATAAGGGGCATATTAATCGAGTTAGACACGTCGATATATCTTCAGATGGCCAATATATGCTTTCATGTGGAGATGATGGTTGTGTTATATTATGGAACTTATTTACTAAGAAACATATTAAATTCTTTGGTCATAAAGAAAGGGTGTGGACGGTTTGCTTTTTAAATAATAATCAATTTGCCAGTGCTGGAGAGGAGAATGACATTTATTTGTGGGACAAGTCTTCGCCTGATGCCCCAATTGGATATTTAAAAGGTCATTCAAATTGGATATGGGACATATCGTTTGATGAAACAACTAATAAACTAATAAGTGCTGGAGAAGACGGTACTTGTCGAGTTTGGGATTTAACAACAGGCGCGGTAACGGTTTTAAGCGGTCATACGAAATGGCTTTTTGCAGCTAATATAAGTCCCAATAAAAGAATGGTGGTTACTGCAAGTGCGGATGGAACAGCAAATGTTTATGATGTATTTACTGGAGAAATTTTATATAAGCTAGTTGGACATCGTGAATGGGTATGGAGTGCGATATTTTTGTCTGATACACTTATTGCAACGGGTGGAAAAGAAGGGGCAATTAAAATCTGGTGTCTTAATGGGAACAGGCATGCGGAATGTGTGAAGAGCATAGATGCTCATGATTCTTGGGTTGTTTCTCTTGCATACATGCAAAATTCTTCAGCGTTCTACTCTGCTTCGGCTGATTCAACAGTTAAAGTATGGGATGTGCGATCTTTCAATCAAATTACATGTTTGCATATTGATAAGCCATATGAAAATATTGATATTACCGATGCGAAAGGTTTAAATGAAACAGAATTAAGCTCCTTGTTAAGTTTGGGAGCATTAATAAAAAACATATAAGGAGTAAAACATGAAAATTTTTGTACTTGGCGGTTCTAATTTTATAGGATGGAGATTGGTTCAATATCTTGGTAATACTGGTAATGAAGTTACGGTTTACAATCGAGGAAATCATGAGCGCATTTATCCCAAAAATGTAATACATGTTATAGGGGACAGAACCGACACAGCCAAATTGTTAAAACTTGCTGAAAACAATTATGATGTCGTGTATGATATGTGTGCATTTACCGGCGCGCAAATTAAGCCTACAATAGAATGTTTTAAGAATAAAGTTGGTAGGTATGTTTTTATTAGTTCCGCCGCAGCATATCTAGATAATCAGATTCTTCCGATAAAAGAAGATGCCATGTGTGGAGAACATCCGCAGTGGGGAAAATATGGTAATGGAAAATATGAATGTGAGCTCTTGTTAAAAGAAGCTTATAATGAATATAATTTCCCGATTACTATTGTCCGCCCTTCATATGTCTACGGAATCGGAAACCCCATCGATAGGGAAACGCTATTATTTGACCGTATCTCGAAAAGCTTGCCAATATTTATACCTTATAGCGGATACGGCGTTATTCAACTTGGTAATGTTGATGATTTATGCAATGCGTTATATTTGATTGCGTGTTCCAATAAAGGGAAAGGCGAATCATATAACATTTCTGGAGAGGAGTACGTAACGCTAAATGGACTTGTTCGCATTATTGAAGATATAGTGGGTAAAAAGACTAATATTTATCACGTATTACCTGAAAAATATGGTTTTGCGCAACGTGAAATATTCCCTTTTGAAAATAATACATATTTTACGAGTATCCAAAAGTTCAAAAATGATTTTGACTGGAAACCCACTATAGGTTTATTAGAAGGATTAAAGCAAGCTTATTTGCATTGGTGCAAAGCACCCATAAAAACAAATTATACAAACGAAGAAAAATTAGCGCAAATCCTTAAAGGGAATGGAACATTATGAGTTATTCGACAAAATGTATTCAGGAAAAAATACAACTTCTGTGTTATGGTTTGAGAACAAATGGGTTAGTAGAACAAATCTATGATATTCAGAATCCATACGATTTAACACGGACGGGAAATGTTGGACTTCAGTTGCTTATTGGAGATAATAATCTTGTGGCGAATGTTCCTGTGTTTAATAAATTTACGCAGTTTTCGCCATTTAAATTAGATAATTGTGATGGTTACTTGATGGTTGAAAATGAAAAATCGGGCGAAAAGTTTCCATTTCAAATTATTCAAACACCTCGATGGTACAAAAATCCAGTTAGAAATGGACATGCTGCGGGTCAATATGTGTTGAGAGAGGGGACAGGCACATTAATTTGTTCTATAACAGATTCCTGCGGTTATGTTGCGAAAAATATGCAATGTAGATTTTGCGCAATTGGCAAGAATTCCGACAACTGGGATGAATCTTACGCTAATCGCAAACAAAATATTTTACAAGCTATTAGATATGCCATAGAAGACGACCAAGAAGTTGAAACGTCCATTAATTTAACAGGCGGAAATACTTATGCTGATGATAGAGGTGCGGCAAGATATAACGAATTTATTAGCGAAATTAGAAAGTTTTCCTCCGTACCTATATGTATTGAATTGTCGCCACCAAAAACAAACGACTCTATTTTAAAGCTTAAATTAGCAGGCGCAAATGCAGTTATGATGAATATCGAAGTTTGGGATGAACAGATTCGAGCGATGCTCATGCCGGGTAAATCACAAATTTTGAGAGATAGGTATATTGAGGCATGGAAATATGCAGTCGAAATATTTGGTGTCGGGAACGTAAGTTCCGTATTGATTATTGGACTAGAAAGCAAAGAATCGGCAAAAAATGCTATTGACGAAATGATAGCATGTGGTGTTATTCCATCAATAATGCCTTTTAGACCAAATGATGGTGCAGTCTTAGAAAATTTTCCTATTACTAATCCAGAATTGGTTTTCGAATTAACGGAATATACAGCAAAAAAAATTAGAGATTCAAACATTAACGTTGTTGCTCTGCCGGGCTGCATTGGGTGTGGCGCATGTGCTACGGAATTAGATTTTCTAAACATAAAGTGAGGTTAATAATATGAAAAACGAAAATGCAACATGGAATAATTTTTTGGCATTGACTTGGGATAAATACTTGCCTCCCATTAGACCATATACGGATGAATGTGAAATTTTCAAAAGCTATGTCCATAATTTTATTATAGAGCATAATGCAATTCCTCAAATACTTATTTTGGGCTCAACTCCCGAATTGAGAGATTTGGTTTATGAGTTTGGTATTATTCCTACAGTTGTTGATTTTGCAAAAGATAATTATGAAGGTATGAGCTTGCTTTGTAAGAATAAGGGACAGGATAACTTTATTGAAAGCAATTGGTTAGAGTTAGCTCCTAAAAATTGTGCCAAGAAATTCGATTTCATCTTAAGTGAAGCAGCTTTTAACGTTTTGAGTAGGGATAGCGCAAAACGTCTATATGCAATTTGCAAAGAATTGCTAAATGAACATGGAAAAATAATCGCTAAACAGTGGGTTAGACTCTCCAATAAAAGGCCTAGCTTAGAAAATTTATTAGAGGACTATCGAAATAGTAATAGCACTATGGGCATGTATTCACATATATGTATTCCGTTGATGCTATGTTTCTACGATTATTCAATCGAGAGAATCACATTAAGAGATTTAGAGAAAAATGTTCGTAAATTATATGAAACAAAATTAATCACGCAAAATGAATGGGAAACTATTAATTTACACGATTATCAAAATGTAGACTTGGAGTTGTACATCCCTTTATTGCAGCAGTTTTTATCTGATATGAACGAGTGTTTTAATTTAATAAATTTACATGTGGTAGACAAAGGATTTGCCCAGTTTCATCCTATTTTTGTGTTTGAGAGGGTGTAGTAAATGGAACTTGATGTTGTTAATCTAAGACGAGAATTTCATATGATACCTGAAGTTGGGTTCAAAGAATTTCAAACAAGCAAATTGATTTGTTCAATTTTAACGAACAATAATATTCAATATCAAAGTGGAATAGCAGGTACTGGAGTAATAGTTAAATTTGGCGAAGGTCATCCACATATTGCATTTCGTACGGAAATTGATGCACTACCAATTCAAGAATTAAATGAGGTGTCGTATAAATCTAAAATCAATGGTTTTATGCATGCTTGTGGGCATGATTGCCATATAGCCGCCCTGATTGATACGGTGATAAAAGTAAAGGCACTTTTTGATGAAAAAATTATTAAAAAGGGTGCGGTAAGTTTTATTTTTCAACCGAGTGAAGAGGCTAAGAATGATTCTGGATTTTCGGGTGGTCAAATTATTTCAGAACTGCCGGCATTACAAGATGTAGATAATTTCTTTGCTGCTCATGTAGAAAGCACATTAGACTTTGGAAAAATATTTATTAGAGGTGGGGCTTTAACCGCCGCAATTGATAGGTTTGATATTAGTATTATTGGTAAAGCTGGACACGGTGCTTATCCGCATAATGCAGTTGATCCAATTTGGTTATCAAGCAATGTTATGCAAGCCATTAATTCTTTAAAATCAAGAACTGTAAATACGGCAAACCCATCGGTCATTTCTATATGTTCAATTAACGGTGGAACCTCATGGAATTCCATTCCAAACGAGGTTGCTTTAACTGGGACTATTAGAACATTTAATCAAAATGATAGGGAAAAAATTCACAAGGATATTGGGTCTTGTTTGCAAATAGCTAAGGCTTTAGGCGGGAATTATCAATTGAAGATTTCGCAAGGACATCCAAGTGTAATCAATTCTGATGAAGAGTGCGAAGTAGTTCGGTCTGCAGTTAAAAAAGTATTAGGCGACTCAGCAATATCAATAATTGATTTTCAGATGGGTGGCGATGATTTTTCATATTATGCAACAAAAAAGCCGTCCTGCTATTTTTATGTTGGGGCGAAAAAAGACCAGATTTCTCGGCAACACCATAGCGGCAATTTCGATATAAACGAGAAGGCTATTGAGAATATTGTTAATATTTTTATAGAAATTATAAAGGAAAAATTACTGTGAAAAAAAATCCTATCATAGATGGGCATATTGATTTAGCGTGGAATTGGTTGGCTCTAAATAGACTTTTTGAGGATTCTGTCGAATTAAAGGGCACTAAAGATACAGAAGAAATAAAACAATATGAAGGCATAGCTTCAGTTGGATTTCCAGAAATAAAACAAGGAAATATTCGAATTATTTTTGGAACTATTTGGGTGGAAACAATTAATAGTTTGCACCCCTCATTGGGTCCAAAATACAATACGGCAGAGGAGTCGATTGCTTTAGCAAAAAAACAATATGATTATTATTTAGATTTATGTAAAAAAAATGAAGATATTTGTTTAATAAAAGATTATCAAACAGTATCTCGCGTTCTTTTCGGCGATGAATCTCATTTGGGAATAGTTCCAATCATTGAAGGGGCTGATTTTATACATAATTTGAATGATTTGAATTACTGGCTGGATTTATTAGGAATAAAAATAATTGCCCCAGTATGGCAGAAGAATCAATTTGGTGGCTGTTCTGAATTGGGTGGAGGAATTACTGCCGAAGGAAAAAAATTTATAAGCAATTTAACAAAGCTCAATTGTGTAATTGATATTGCTCATATGTCTCAACAAACAGCGGATACTGTTTTAAATGAATCAGACACAGTAATTGTTAATACGCATACTGCTTGCAAACATTTTGTAAACGATGCGCGATTAATTACCGATAGTCAAATTAGAAAGATAAATGAACACAATGGTGTTATTGGTTTAATGACTTGGGCTAGTAAATTGTCAAATCGTTCGAGTGTTTCTTTAACTGATTTTATAAAGCAAATTGAACACATAGCCAACATAACGGGCACAATAGATAATATTGCAATAGGCAGTAGTATGGATGGTGGATATGGAAGAGACAATCTTCCACATGGCATGGACAATATAGGTTCTTTAAATAAAATTGGAGATACAATGTTGTCTTACGGTTTTAAAGATAGCGATATCGAGTCGGTGCTATATAAAAACTGGCAAAGAGTATTGCAATATGCTTATAAATGAGGTGTTTTGCTCAATGGAAAGAAAAAAAATAATTAATAGATATAAGCGCGCCGAGGTTTATGATATTTATAATAAGCGTGATTGTCCGTTTTGCTTTATCATGACAAAAATTGACATCACCAATATAGTTAAGTATTGCAAAAAACATAAACATTATTATGCAACTATTGCGTGGGCATTAATGATGGCAACAAATGATATGTTCGAGATGCGAATCAGATATGAAGATGGCGAATTTTACGAATATGATCTAATGCATCCTGAATTTATGTTGCCTTTTGAAAATGGGATAGCGGGTTGTCTTGGCTGTGAAATGAAAAAAAATTATGTAGAATTCATCCAAGAATATGATAAGCAAAAAAGCATATTTGAAAATCTACAAGAGAATATTTATTGTCAAGATAATGGCACAATTTGGATAAGCTGTGAACCGTGGATGGAATTGAGTTCTATAATTCCCCCATTTGATAAAAAAATTGATTTTCAACGTTTTATATGGGATAAAATAAAAAAAGAAAAAGGTCATTATACTGTTAATATACTAATAATGTTTCATCACGGCTACTTAGATGGCCAACATGTGGCACAATTTTTAGACAAGTTTAAGCATTACGAGGCGGAGTTTAGGAAATATAATTAATGGATAAAATTATAGTCAGAATTCAGTATTAGTTTTTTATCCAGATAAACGAATACGTAATATTAAAAATTGTATGGCATCTACCTTACAGAATAACTTTTATTAGGAGACTTATTATAAGATATTTAATTAAATGAGAGAAATAAGGAACTTGCAAAATGCAACTTCCTTTTGTGTGAATGAAATTGCTTGTCTTTGGGAAGATTGCAAATATTCATAATAAGTGATATACTCTAATCATGCACAAAGGGTATCGAATAATTTCCGTTGAGGCGGCGGATATATATAAACACGAACAAGAATATGGCGTTGCTGTCGGGTATAAGTTGCCCGAAGTAAAGAGCGACGCCTATTTTTGGTTATTCAAAAATAAATTGGATTATTCGTTAGATAGCATTGAGCTTGAAAAAGCATACACTCGAATTTGCCGTAAAAAGTTTTCCTTTGTGGACGGACACAATAATAGCTATACTCTCGCCGTTATCAATGTGAAATTTAATTTTACATATAAGCCCGAGGACGGTAAGCCCTTAAAAGTCAAACGATTGCGAGAATACTTTTATGCCAACGGCTTTAACGTAAACGGAGTTCACTACGTCAGATACAAGCGTAGTGCCGGAAGTTCGCGCGAAGGTACTTGTTTATTTATAGACGAGCGATTATATAAGTACATGACGAAATGGAGTGAGTGCGGATTAAAATCACAATCCGATCTCGCTTCGTGGGAATCGTACAGAGCTTTGTCATTAAGCGGTATAAAAGGCACAATCGAAATTCCTTTGGACGGAATATTGTTTGTGCCGGATTGTAAAAGCACGTTTACTGATGAAGTAGTTGCCGTAGAAATGCAAGGCGGTAAGCTGACCGCCCAAACAAAGCAAACGCAAATCACAAACGATATTTGGGACGGAGAAAGCCTTTTAGACGAAAGTCTATTTGTGAAGCAATATGCGGATAAACATATGCTACTTCTGCGTAATAAGTTTTTCAAATCTTGCGGTTTTAAGACAAAACTTCAAAAGTGGATTAAAGATAAAGGCATTACGCTTGATGACTTGAAAGCTCGCGATTTTGTTACGCTTGCGACGGATATAAGTCAAATCGTAATGGTAACAACGCCCAATAGCTTGAAATATCTGAAATTTGTGGGCGCTCTAAGCGACAAAAATATTCGCAAATGGACTGAGAATGTAAACAGCACCTTCGGCGTGGTCAAATGGGATAAACGCACAAAGTATTTTGGCGGTAGATTGGTTCAAAGCAGTTATCAATTTTTGAACACTCTCGGGCTTACCGAGCAAGAGACCGCAGCATTATTACAGCCAAGCTTTGATTATATTTCATACGTTCGCAGAGATATAGACTTTATGCGCTTTCACTTTGCCGAAGCGTATGCAAAGGAAAGCGACGGCGAAGAAAAGCAAACGCCGGACGGTCTTGCCGAACGCGCCGACGTTATTTTCAAGCTTCTATATGACAGTCCGTTTTTCGATCAAACGGCACTATATACGAATTTCAAAAACGATGTTGTAAGTAGTCTGAAAGAACAACTACGGCGCGGGCATATTCTCTTGAATGGCACTAACACTACGTTGCTCGGTAACGGTACGGAGCTATTAAAATATATTGCCGGTGAAGAAGTAACAAGCGAATTGAAGAACGATCAGATCCGATGTGAAAGATTTGAGAACGGCGCGAAGCTGCTTTGCGCTCGCTCACCGCATATAACTATGGGCAATCTCTATCTTGTGGAAAACAATCTCAACGGAGCAATATGGGATTACTTTGATTTGGGCTAGAATATAGTTTGTGTCAACGCTATCAATGAAAATATACAGCAACGCTTGAATGGTTGTGACTACGATTCCGATACAATGCTTATTACGGATGACAAGTTATTAGTTGAAGCGGCGGAGAAAAGGGATGATCTTTTCAAAGTTCCCGTTTGCAGTATATTGTCCGGTGGCAATGCAAACGATGCTCTTTCGGAACTCGACCACAAGACAAGCGAAAATAAAATCGGTGAAATAGTCAATCTGTCGCAAAAACTTAACAGCCTTATTTGGGACAAGCTCAATAACGGCGCAAGCACGGCAGATATACTTCCTATTTATGAGGATGTTTGCAAGCTTGCTGTTCTTTCGGGATTGGGAATAGATAAAGCAAAGCGCGCCTACGATAATGTGAACGTCGGTGCAGAGCTTACGGCTCTACGCAAGAAATATTACGCTCCCGCACCTGTATTCTTTCAAGAGATAGATGAAGCATATAGAAACAGAGAGAAGCAATACGCCTTTTATAACACGGCGATGGACTATATTTTTGAGGCAGTAAAGGCGTTTCACTTCCGCAAAGGTAAGGCGAAAGTAAAAGACTATGAGCCTATCTCGCGGATATTCGGCAATAGAACGACCTCGGACAATGCAACCGATTACCGTCACCGCGACAAGATTATAGAGATTTGCGACGAGTATAAAACGAGACTCGGTAGATTATATATGGCGCTTCGCTCGTCGGACGAAAAAGAACGCGAAGTCATCTACGAAAGAATACAGGACGAAAAAGCCGAAAGAGACCGTAAAGTTTCAAGGTGGCTGACGAGCAAAAACGTGATGATCTTTGTGATACGGCATTATGAGAAAAACAGTCCGTCCGATTGGCGCATTTACGCGCCGCTTATAAATACACCGCTGTTTCAAAAAGAAATGTTTGCTTATCCGATGCCGGAGTTTTTTATTGTAGACGATCCCGACGGACAGTATTGTTTATACGGCAGAAATTTTACAAAAACAATGTAAAAAGTGAAAGAGCCTAAAAAGTCAGTAAGTGAAGTGTGTGGCATTATCGAGCCTAATCGGGCATAAACCACTGTTTTCGACACTATCTTGTGGCAAAAGTCGCATAATGAAACCGCCAACATAAAACCAAGTAATCGGCGTAATAGGACGCGCACGAACAGAGCGCGAATATAGCTCGACTGTGGACAACGGTCGGGCTTTTATATTGCTTGGACAAAGCATAAACAAATCAATTTTCAAGGAGGAAAAAGCAAACAAAAAACAAGGTGTAGCCGTTAGCCTTAAAACAATGGCAATAGAAAATTGAATATTAGAAGTGAGGGCTTGGGATGTCGGTAATAGCGAGGAACGTATTTGGCTTGCCAAATACCGCCGACAAGTCGGCGTCCTCGTTAGGGAGAGCCCTAAGACCCCAATAAACAGAATGAACGAGGAGGAATAATTATAGGGAACAGAACAAGACCCTTTGCTTATACATTCAGAGCGACGGATAAAGAAAGACAAATCATTGATGAGAAAATCAAGCAAAGCGGACTTACAATGACGGAGTTTGTAATACGCACAATTACGGATAAGCCTATTACCGTAGTCGAGAACGCAGGAGAAATTTTGACCGAACTAAAACGACAAGGCAATAATCTCAATCAGGCGGTGCGCAATTACTATTGCGACAACGATACGAGAGCCGAGATTAATTTGTGCGTATCAAAACTGAAAGAACTCTACAAAAGTTTGATCGCCGCTATGGGTGGAACGAGTAATGCCGCTACTTAAATGCAGTGCGGGAAAAGCGAAACCGCAAGCGGCTATCGGGTACATAACAAACCCGAAGAAAGCGGAAATAATCTCTGTGGGAAATCTTTTCGAAGATGAGGATTACGCCAAGCAGTTTGAGACAACAGCGGCTATGTACGGAAAAGGAAAAGCCTTTAACGAGCGTAAGTATTATCATTTCAAGCTGTCGTGTGCAAGGCAAGATAACCTTACTCCGCAAGAAGCACATAAATTTGCGGAAAAAGTAGCGGAACGACTATTCCAAGATTATGAGTGTGTTTTAGTCACGCATACGGATACCGACACCGTTCACAGTCACATAATCGTGAATGCTGTAAATCCACTTACGGGAAAGAAGTTGCAGTTCAGCCCCAAAGATTACGTCGCTATGAAAGACGAAGTAAATCGTTTGGGCAAGGAACACGGCTATACCGAAACAGATTTTCGTAAGCGCGGCAAGAACAGCCGTACTGCGGCCGAGCGAAAGATTATTCTAAACGGTGGCGTGTCTTGGAAAGAAGAATTGCGAGAAGTCATTGTAGAAGCCATAGAAAAATCCAAAGACGAGCAAGAGTTCAAGGACTATCTCAAAACGTGCTACGGTGTCGAAATAACGAGAAGCGGAAAGGATTTTTCTTATCTTCATCCGCAGAAGCAAAAGCCTATCCGAGGGGTAAAGCTCGGAACAAACTATACAAAAGCGAGGTATTAAGAAAATTTGGAGAACAAAATTACAGGAAAAAATCCACAGACAATAACGGACATAGAGGCGGTGTCGTTCGAGGACAATCTCCGGCACAAGAGTTGTGCGATCAGGTGGACTTACTAACGGCGGAGGCGCGGGAAGGGCTATTATACAAAGCCTTAGCTGTATCGAACGAGAAATGCAACAAATTAGTTTCGGAGCAGACTGCGCAAATAGAGGAACTGACGCGGCAAGTGAAGAACGTAAGATTGAGCGTGAACGAACTCGAATGGAATCTGAAAGGAGACAACGAGAACTTGCTGAAAAGAATGCGGCAGCAGTCCGAGAGTATGCAGACGAACATGCAGGAGAATGTTCGGGAATTGCAGAGTCTGACGGAGCAGATACAAACCGAGGTAAGAACAGCTACGGCAAGGGCGACTGACGAAGCAAGTGTCAAATTCAATAAACGCATAGACGAAGCGGCGGATGAAGCCACGCAAAAGATAACCGAGAACGCGAAAGAAATCACGGAGAAAGTTAAAGCAACCGAGCAGGAGATAGCCCGAGTAAAAGATGAAATTCACTATGAACGCGGCTTTCGTAAGTTCTTCTTTTGGGCAACACCGATATTACTTCTCGCGCAAACCGTAGTAAGTATGTTCTTGTTATTGCGCTGAATATAAAGTCGTATTAATATTAAAAAACGCTTGACTCTTACCGTCTATCCGAGTATAATGGAATAAAGTCGTACAAATACGACGCATATATTTAAGGAGGTAATCATGGAAAAGAAAGACAGATCGGTTAAGGACAAGCGTTACGAAGAACGACACAAAGCTGAACGTAAAGCCAAGTGTATGGTTTGGGGAACGAGTGTACCGAGAGAAAAAGCCGAACAAATAAACGAGTTTTTGAAAAGATACGGCTATACAAAGGTACAACTGATAGAAGCAGGATACAACGCGCTCATTGAGCAGGCGGCTGAACATAATACCGACCTTGCGAAAATAATGGACGGGTATGATGACTTTTTCGGTTTTGAGAAAGTCGATGAAAAGAAAACCGAATAACTATAAAATCTTTTCGTATAAGGAGGAACACGCGATGGAGAGAGAACATAGTATTCAAAGCTATAAGGACGCGGAGTAATTCCGAGTTAACGTCCGAATAAGGATACTTGAATAAAAAGCAAATTACTTATACAACTGCTTTCGGTGGAACGGAATACACAGTGATTGTAAATGAAAGTGACACCGCAAGAGAAACAGTAAACAATAAACTAAAAAAGATATTATTAAAGGACTTGTCCGTAAAGGTGCGTTCGGAAGGAGAAAATCTATGAACACACAATTAACGGAACTAAATATAAACAACTACTACAATAGCGGAGGTGATAAAATCGATGCCTTGTATTGCCGTCTTTCAAGAGATGACGAACTGCAAGGGGATAGTAACAGTATTAAGAATCAGAAAGCTATATTGAGTAAGTATGCAAGCGAACACGGAATGACTAATCCAAAATTCTATGTGGACGACGGATATTCGGGAACAACTTTTAACCGTCCGGACTTCCAAAGGCTTATGGATGACGTAAACAGTGGCAGAGTCAGAACGATCATCGTTAAAGATATGTCTCGTTTGGGTAGAGATTATCTGAAAGTAGGGTTATATACAGAGATAACTTTTCCCGAAGCAAATGTTAGGTTTATAGCAATCAACGACCAAGTAGATAGCGCAAGTAACGTAGACAATGACTTTACGCCATTTCGTAATATCATTAACGAGTGGTATGCGAAAGACACAAGCAAGAAAATTCGAGCGGTGTTCAAAGCAAAGGGTAATTCCGGTAAACATTTGTGTACCTGTCCGCCGTATGGTTACAAGAAGGATGAGCAAGATAACCAACATTGGCTTGTTGACGAGGTGGCGGCAAATGTCGTAAAAGAAATATTCTCACTTTGTATGCAAGGCTACGGGCCGACGCAGATAGCAAGAATACTAACCGAACGAGGAATAGATACGCCTAAAATTCATAAGCAAAAGTACGGATTATCCGTGTCAACGCAAGTAACGGAATTCCCGAAATATGGTCAACGGAAAGAGTGTTGAGAATCCTTGAAAATCCGTCGTATCTTGGACATACGGTTAACTTTCGGTCAAAGAAGAAATCGTATAAAAGCAAAAAGAAGATTTTACTTCCGCGAGAAGATTGGGTAATATTCAAAGACACGCACAAAGCATTGATTGACGAAGATACCTATGAAACGGTACAGCGAATACGGAAAGCAAAAAGGAAGCAAACGGATATGGGAGAAATGAGCGTATTTTCGGGAATAGTCTACTGCGCCGATTGCGGAAAGAAAATGTATCTCTGCCGTTGCTCGAAGTCCACGCAGAAAGAATACTTTCATTGTTCTACATATCGCAAGAAAAGCAAAAGCCTTTGCACATCACACCAAATTACGGTAGAAGCCGTAGAGCATATCGTTCTAACTGACTTACAGCGCGTATTGGGAATGGCAAAGGACAATGAAAAACAGTTTGTAGAAATGTTGCAAACGGCTAAGAGTAAAGAAATTCGCAAGGACTTATCCGCTAAAACGAAAGAATGCGACGAAGCCGAAAAGAGAGTAAAGGCACTTGACCGTATCATACAGAGTTTGTACGAGGACAAGGTTTGCGGTAATCTTACGGACCAACGGTTTGTTAAGATGAGTCAAGCCTACGAACATGAGCAAGAAACTTTAACCGAACGGATAAAGATTTTGCGCAAAGAGCTTTCTACCGCAAAAGAAGATGCGGACAATGTAGCAAAGTTTATGCGGCTTATAAAACGGTACACCGAAATAACCGAACTCACGCCCGAAGTCGTGAGAGAGTTTATTGAGAAGGCAATCGTCCATCAAGCCGAGAAAGTAAACGGAAAGAAATATCAAGCCGTTGAAATCGTCTACAACTGTGTGGGAGCAATTCCAAACCCCACACAAGAGTAGTACAACTATCCCCAAAACGGAAAAGTGGCATAGCTTTTCGCTATGCCACCATCCGAAGGGATTAAATAATCCCTACGAAACACACCCATAAGTGCGGCTTTCTCTATTTTATGCGCATAATTTGAATGCAGACATAAATGTATCGGCGCATAATAAGAAGGGAAACAATCCTTATAAAGGACGGTTTCCCTTTCAATTAGCCGCTAATATGAGGCGAGAGAATAAGTATTATTATAATTAAACTTTGTTCGCCGAATATTACGCTTGGCGGTTATACTACTCACAAAACAGCAACGGTCTATCCATCGCCACGCATACGATATCGAGTATCCAGCAGATAAAGCTACCGGGGAATATCCACAGTATACCGAATAGCAGCGTGATTAAGTTATTCTTAACTACGCCTTTGGCAATTCTCACTATTGCCCAAAAGATATCCAAGAAAGGTAAGCACAGTATTATCTTAACAATCTTGGGAAGTTCGTCTATAGACTTAAAGATGTCTTCGTTAGCCATAAAGTTGTACCTCCTGAATAATTACATTATATTACATTGAAATCTAAAAGTGTAGCATTAATTATATATTATTACAAAAGACAGGCACATACATGAAGAAATTGGCATTGTATGTATTAATATGACGGAAGATACATACCGCGGCGCGCTGATAGGCTGCCGCTTCGCCTATGCGGTGCAGGCCGTAGGCAACAATTTGACGCCCGTATTACTTACGGTTTTTGCTTCGCTGTACGGCGTATCGCTGGCTAAGCTCAGCTTAATAATAACTATCAATTTTATCGTGCAGATACCTGCCGACATGCTGTCGGTTAAGATATGCAACCGTCTCGGCTACAGAGCGGCTATGCTGATAGCGCAGTTTATTTCGCTTACGGGACTTATAATGATGAGCTTGTTGCCTACGGCAACGGGCGGACACTTGGCGTCGCTGATAGTATCTTCCGCGCTTGTTTCTGTAGGCGGAGGACTTACGGAAGTCGTAGTATCTCCGCTTACTGACTCGCTGCCTACGGGCGCAAGCAAGAGTAAGCTCGCGCTGTTACATTCATCTTATTGCTGGGCGGCGTGCGCCGTTATTGCCGCGGCGTCGCTTACTTTAGCGGTAACAGGTTATTCGCGGTGGTATATTCTGCCGCTGTGCTTTACTGCTTTACCGATAATCAATATATTGGTATTCTCGATAGTCAAGATGCCGATGTGCGCTCAGCCTGCGCTTGTCTCGGATATCAGGCAGTGGGGCAAGGACAAGACTTTTTATATCCTTATAGCCGTCATGTTCTGCGCAGGCGCGGCGGAGGTTACCGTATCGCAATGGTCGTCGCTCTTTGCAGAGCAGGCGCTGAGTTTAGATAAGCAGCTTGGAGATATCCTCGGTCCGTGTGCCTTTGCCGCGTCGATGGGCATAGGCAGACTGCTGATAAGCGTATCCGCAGGCGACGGCGGAAAAGTTATGACGCTTGCCGCGGCGGGCTGTGCGGTATGTTACGTAACAACGGCGTTAATGCCGCTCAAGGCGATGTCGCTTGCCGCTTGCGCACTTTGCGGTCTTACCGTGAGCGTAATGAGCCCGTCAGCCTATTCGCTTGCGTCAAAAAGGCTTGCCGGAGGCAATATATTACTATTCGGGATACTGGCTATTGCCGCAGATATCGGTTGCAGTGCGGGACCTGCCATTACGGGACTGATATCCGATGCGGTAGATGGCAGCTCGCTCGGCGACATATGCGAGTCTTTGGGCTTTGGCACGCAAGAACTTGCCATGCGAGTAGGCATTGCGGCGGGAGCTATATTTCCTATAATTTTATTAGTATTAAGTCGTGTGCTCGATAGACGTCAAAGAGCAGATTGCCCTTTGCGCAATATGTTATCGCATAACGCATAGCACAAAGTTACTGCTTATATCGCAAGTGAAATTTTTCTGCCTCGGATAATAATTTCCTTATAAAAGACAACGCTATAATTAATCGTTTATCAGTTAGCAATATTACTACGCTATATATAATCTTAGTTTATTTAGTATAATTAAATAATATATAATATTATCCGTAAGGACGCTTATAAACATAATAATTTTACATCGGATTAAATCAAAAATTAAATAAGACAAATCCTTAAATCTACTCGGGGAAATTCACTGTGCGCACTTTAGATGATACGGGCAAGCTACGCATATGCTCGGGCTATACAGTAGACAATTATTTAGACGCAGATACAAGCGGTTACTTATTGCAAGCAATAGTCGATGTAATAGGCGTGGCGGCGAGAGACTTTCCGCAAGTCAAGAAGGCAATAAGGTGTGTAGGCATATCGGATAATATGGTTGCGCGTTGCAGGGCGGAGCTTGACTTAGTTGGCGCAGACGGGGATAAGATAGTAGCGCGTATCGGCATAACGAGAATGTCAGGCATGTGCTATCTTCCAAGGATTGAAGGCAGAGATAAAGCGAGTAAAATACTGTCGCGCTATTGCGGAATATACATGACAAGAAGTGTATTGGAGCATATCGAGGAGTTTGAAGAGAAACTGAGGAGAAGTATATCGGCGGGCTGGATAAGCATAGGCTCGGGGGATATAAGACAAGCTATAGCGCACGAGGTGGGACACGCAATAGATTATGCGTTAAGGCTGAGCGAGAGAGAAGAAATAATACAGATATATCTAAGCAATATCACGGCAATGGGCGTGTACGCTTCAAGCGATATAAGAGAGTATATAGCAGAGTGCTATGCCGAGTATGCTACGTTAGATACGCCTTGCGATATTGCCGTGCAAGTAGTAGAAACAATTCAAAAAATAATAAGCGATTATGATCTTTATAAAAGATAAAAAGATAGACCTATTATTGTAATAGGTCCTTAATATTTACTATATTATAATACTTTTACATACTATACGCAACATTAAATGCTATTCTTCGACCTAATATCAGCCTAATAATTTCTAAACGGTATATTTTACACCCTTTTTCAGTCGTCAAAGTGGACCTATTACAATAATAGGTCCACCTGCAAAAGTAAAAAAATAATGTGCTTTTTAAGGTGTGTAAATGACTGTAAAGAGGAATAAAACAGCAATATTATTAACAGCGATAATATGTATGGTATTGCTTTGCTGTAGCGTATATTATGCCTGTTTTCGCGATAACGCTATTGCAATGACCGATACTACTAAAGATAACGTGGAGAACATCGTTGTGGACGAAATATTCAAAGGCAAGGACAGCGTCAGCGGCGATAATTACTTTGACAGCTCAAGATTGAGGGCATTGTATTCCGCTATAGGCGGAGGCAGCGCCTTATCTCTGAGCGATATCAATACGCTTCTTTTAGGTAGCGGCGAGCTAACTTCAATGGATATACGCGATAATAATAAAGATATCGATCACCCTTTGGGACGCGATATAGTCGTGCAGTTCGGCGACTTTAAGTGGACGGTAACGCACGTTACTAAGGATAGGTCGGGCAATATTATCGCTACGCTATGGATTGCTAACTCTTCCGATACGCTTTATTGGAACGAATGGGCAGACGATAAGTCAATGACTAATGCATATCCTTCATCCATGTACAGCAGCAGTTACATAAGAGCAGTAGGGCTAAATAGCGGCGGAAGCGGATACGTAGCAAGGAATGGGGCGACAACGCTTACTCCGGTGCCTAAAAGTGCAACACATAAATATGCACGATTCACTATGCCTACAGTGGCGGATTCGCTTACCGATTTTATAGTAACGCCTGCTGACGTTGCCTATCAAGAGAATGAGAACAGCACTTCGGTTGGGCGGACTTACACCCTATCTAACGAGGCATACGGCACTCCGAGCGGCACTGTCAACTGGAACATTTCCACTATGGATTACTCCTCCAAGACAGGCTATGCAGAGTGGAAGGACGATTATATATGGCTACCGTCATTGACAGAGACAGGATATGACACAACACGTGTCGGAATCTGGGGCTTATCAGATAATCAGCGCTCCAATGCAGTTTATACATGGCTGCGCTCAGGTAGCGAATACGGCGCTAATGGCGCTTATCAGCTGGAGTCGGACGGTAGTGGCAATACTCGTTATCTTCTAACGAGTGGTGCTGCCGCAGTCCGTCCCGCGTTGCACCTCAATTTGACAGCTGCGGACAGTGCCTCCGTATACGCGCCGCCGAGTGTGGTAGAGGTGGATTATGACGGCTCGACACAGAGCCTTCAGACGTTGATGTCCCAAAAAGGCACGCATTATCCCGCCATGATTTTTGATTCATCAACTCAGCTCAGCGGGCTTAACGCAGATACTTATAAGGCTAAAGTTACTTTGCCTACTCCGTATAAGTGGGCGATAGATAACGGCTTAGGCGGCTTCACAACGGTAGCGGGTAGCACGGCGCAGACTATAGAGTGGGTAATTAAGCCAAGGCAGCTTACGCTTACGTGGTCGGGCATTTCAAGCTCGTACGTATGGCGAAATACTTTGCTTGCCGACTTGCAGAGGTATAAACCTGTAATAGGCAACGGTATGGCTATAGATAACTTGGACGTGCAGCTCACCTATGACGGCAGCGCGAGCAATATAAAGTTGGACGTAGCGGGAGCGCATAAGATAAAGGCGGATATCGTAACCAATAATACGGCAAGCGGAGCAGCGGCATTGCTTGCGCAAAACTATACAATGCCCACCGCCAACCGTATGGAATATACTTATACCGTACAGAAGGCGTCTCAGCTTGCGCCGATATTGAGTATAGACTATGCCAATGAGGAACTTATCCCTACCAATCCTACAGTCAATGGGCAAAACAGATTGCCGTGGCTGGAGTATAAGGACAATAGCGGCAACTGGCAGCCTATAGTCAATATGCAGATACCCGAGAGTATCATGACAGGCGATGCGTACGACTTCAGATACAAAGTACCTACAGCATATAGGGACTATATAGACGATAGCGGAGAGTATAGCCTGATAATCCCCAAGCGACAGACGGCAACGGACTTTACAATAGACTACGTACAAGAGACGCTATTTATAGACGGCGGATACAGCTATATAGTGGATAAGATAAAGCCGAGCGGAGGATATAATCAGCTAATTACATCCACAACTCTGCACTTGGACCAACTGGGATATATAGAGACGCAGGGCAATACGGAGTATAAGGTATATTACTACAAGGACGCAACGGCGACAGAGTTTGCAAGCATTATTAAGGAGCTTACAATCCCTGCAAGAAAGAACGCGCCTACTTTAAGCATTAACTACAAGACGGAAAAGACGGCACAGCCCGCCAACTCCAATATAAGGTATATCATCTCAGGCGGTAGCGAGATGAGGGGCAACGGCAACCTCATAGACCTCAACCCTGATACTACGACTAAGACGCTGCGCGCCTGGTATGCGGCGGATAACGGTACGTTCAAGTCGGGCGAGGTGGTGCTGAATATCCCTGCCCGTCCCGCACAGCCCGTGATAAACTATGACATAGCAACGGAGAGTTACATAGGCGGCAACGCGCCTACGGCTGATATGGAGTACAGGGCGTCGACTTCTACGCTATGGGATGTAGTTAATGTAGCGTATAAGCCCATGCGCGGTACATATGTGTATAGGTTTATGGCTGTAGAAGAAGATCTCTCATTGGGAATAACGGGCGCGTTTGCATCTCTTGAAAGCGCGGTCGTAGACTACGGCAATAAGACCATAAGCGTAACTGTCAAGTGGACGGACGGCATAGGCGGAGCATTCGCGGCAGCGCATACCTACAACGGCAACGTAATCAAGCCTGTAGCGGAGTTTTATACAGGCACAAGCGGTACGGACAGAGTACCCGTCCCTTCGGGCGTGATAAGATACGCAATAGTGGATTCTACGGGACGCAGTGAAAACAATCCAACGGATGCAGAAGAGTACACGGTAACGGTAAGTATAGTGGATTCTACAGGAGTACCCGATACAGGCTATAGCGTAAGCAACGATACGTTCACGTATAAGATTAATAAGTTGCAAGTCAAGACGCTTAGCTTGAGCGCAGCAGACAGGAACAAGATAATATACAACGGCAGTGATATAGACATTACGCAATATATCCCCGATTACAACGGCAGTTACGTCAATACGAGCAACGCCTTGCAACGCAACGTAAGCGCGACGGATTATACCGTGAGGATAAGACTTGCCAATAGCAACTACGAGTGGGACGACGGCAGAGCAGACGACTATATTGATATCAAGTGGAACATCAACCCGTATGCAGTGCGCGTGATGTGGGACAATACTTCTTTTGTAGCAGACGGCAACGTGCACAGACCTACCGCGTCGATAGTCAACTTCGAGAATGGCAATATCAACTTCGAGTACAGCGGAGATACCAACGCGAGCAAGGTGCACAACGGCTACAGCGTAAGCGTTAGCATAGCTCGCACCGATCCCAACTATCTCAATTACAGCTTGTCCAATACTACGGTAGTATTCGATATAATCCTCGGCGCAGGTATGTCATCAGTGTTTATAGACTGGACGGATAGCGCGGGTAATCCCTTTACAAACGGCGACAGTATGACGTTTAACGGCGCAGTGCAACACCCTGTAGTAACGGTAACGGACGGTGCAGGCAATGTAATAACAGACGCAAATGTAACGTATGCCGATGCAAACGGCAACGCGGTAAGCTCCAAGTGGACGGGTAGCTATAGCGTAAAGATAAGCATAGACACATCTAAGTACGCCATAGACGGAGCGTGCTCGGACGTATGCGAGTACGTAATAATAGTAGACGCTAACGGAAACGGTGATTACAAGATAATCTCAATAGAGGTAGGCGGAAATTATAAAAAGAATTATTCGACAGGCGACAGCTTCGATAGTTATGGTATGGTGGTCTACGGTATATATCCCGACGGCGAGAAGGTGGAGCTTAACAATAGCGACTATACGTATTCTCCCGACGGAGCACTGAGCGAGGGCGACAATACCATTACTGTAAGCTACGGCGAGTTGAGCGCGACGTTCACCGTCAAGGCAGGGCAGCTCGTAGAGGGCGGAATATTGTCGCTGGACGGATATGTCAAGAAGCCTATTTTTATGGCATGCGTAGGGGCTATAGGCGGATTGATATTGATATGTATTGTATTGGTATTCATATTGCTGAGTAGAGTACCTAAGAGAAAGAAGTCAGCAGACAATAGCGATATCGGCGATAGTGAATGCAACATAGTTGATAGCGATTAAAGAAGTAAGTAAATGAATGCTAATCATGATACTGAGCATATGTATTGCGCAAAAACCACGCTTTTTGCAAGCTGTACCCTTCGTTATAACTATATAATGTCGGTTGTCTCTTCAAGTAACCGCTAATAATCAATGGATATAAAACTAAACTTATATTAAAACTTTGTTAATTGAGTATTGCGTCTTACGGTTATTCTCTATGCCTCGCAGAGATAGCAAACAAAACGACGCTTTTAGTGGGCGGCACCTTGAAAATGCGAGAGCATTTTATGGATGGGAGCAAACGAGGGGAACCATGTAGCAAATATGCGCAGGATAATCCTGCGCATATGTAAGCGTTAAATTGGTGCGCCTCATTATCTATTTCTCCAAATCAAATATATCGTTGCACAGTGCTTCGGCGTACTTTGGCTCGTGGCTGACGAGGATAAAAGCTCCGTCGTAGGCGTTAAGCGCCTCGGCGAGGGCTTCTTTAGAGAGCATATCGAGGTGATTGGTGGGCTCGTCGAGTATAAGCAGGTTGCTGGGCGTCTGCATGAGAGAGCACAGCTTGACGCGCACTTGTTCGCCGCCGCTGAGATTGCTAAGGGCCTTGGTAGCCATGTCGGAGCGTATGCCTACCTTGGCAAGCTGAGTACGCACGTCTTTTTGCGACATTTTGGGATGGCGCATATTCATATATGACATCGCGTTCATCTCGGGAGAGGGGAAGGCGAGGTCTTGCTCGATATAATTAATCTTGGTATTGATATTGTAAGAGAATTTTCCGCCGATGAGCGGCAGTTGTCTTACAAGCGTCTTGAGTATGGTGGTCTTGCCCATGCCGTTGGTACCTCTCAGCCACAGCTTGGTTTCGCTGGTCATGGTGAAGCTGATAGGCGGTAAAATAGCCTTGCCGTCATAGCCTACGCTGAGGTTGTCGACGTCGAGTATGTGCTTAGTAACGAGCAGGGTGTAAGGAAAGCCGAAAGTAGGCTTTTCAAACGATACGGGCTTAGTCATGACGGTTATCCTGTCCAGCATCTTTTTTCTGCTGTTAGCCATGCCGGCGGTGGAAGCGCGCGCCTTGTTGCGGGCGATGTAGTCTTCCATCTTCTTAATCTCGCGCTGCTGTCGCTCGTAGCTCTCGGCGTACTGCTTGGCGTCGCTTTCGTGGCGGTCGGTGAACTTATCGTAATTGCCCCAATATTTCTTAATAGTCGCATTCTCGATGTTGACGGTTATTTTACATACCGCGTTGAGAAACGACGTATCGTGCGATACGAGCAGGAAGGTCCCCTTGAGGGCGTCGAGATACTTGGTCAGCCATGCGATTTGCTCAAGATCGAGGAAGTTGGTGGGCTCGTCCAGCAGCATTACATCAGGCTCGTCGAGCAGGAGCTTTGCAAGCATGAGCTTAGCTCTCTGCCCGCCGCTTAGCTTGCCTACTTGCGTATTGTATCCGAAGTTATGCACGCCGAGCCCGCCCGCAACTTTCTTAATCCTTGCCTCCAATGCGTAAAAGTCCGCCTCGTCCAGTCTTGCCTGAAGCGAAGCGGAGCGGTTGATAAGAGTATCAAGTCTGTTCGCATCGATATCGGGATCGCTCATCTGCTCGTACATAGCTTCGAGTCTGGCGGACATCTCGAAAAGCTGGGCAAAGCTGCCCTTGAGGTATTGCATCACCGTAAGAGAGCGGTCTATATCCGCGTGCTGGTCGAGGTATCCTATACGGATATTATTTTGCCACTTTACTTCGCCCGCGTCCTGCGGCAGTTGCCCTGTAAGGATTTTCATAAAAGTGGACTTGCCCGCGCCGTTAAGTCCCACAATGCCGATATGCTCGCCGTTGTTGACGGTGAGCTCTGCGTTGTCGAATAGGACTTTATCGTCAAAAACGTGTGTCAATGACTTGATTGTGAGTATGCTCATACGCAAATTGTATATATTAGCGGCAACTTTGTCAATTAAATGGTCAGTCGCGGCGCTAAAGTAACGGACAATGCAATGCTCAGTCGGTTTCTAAAATATTGCGCCATATTAGCGCAAAGCGTCTGCAATAGGGCTGCTTTCATTGCATTAATAGGCAAAAAATAATTGCCTATTACGCGTTAGCTCCCGCCCTAAGTAAGTCAAAATATAATAAAAAAACTCTCTGCAGGCATTGAAAAGCCCCTAAGTATATGATATAATTTTAAGTAGATAATTTTAGGAGTGCACGATGGCTCACAAGGATACCGATTTACCTATATATCTGTTTCACGAAGGCAACAACTGCGAAAGCGATAAACTTTTCACTCCTGTGAGGGTAAGCGAGGGCAAAAAGAGCGGTTGGAGATTCCGTCTTTGGGCACCTTCGGCTCTCAGCGTGAGCGTTGTGGGCAACTTTAACTGTTGGGACAGAGAAGCCAATCCCATGAACAGGATTAAGGGCAGCGGCGGCATTTGGGAGACATTCGTACCCGACCTTGAAGTATACGAGGTATACAAGTACAGCGTGGAGCAGGCGGACGGCAAGTGCGTGCTCAAGGCAGATCCCTACGCACTGCACGCGGAGACGGCGCCTTATACCGCGTCTAAGCTGTATGAGAGCAATTATAAGTGGGGCGATGCCAAGTGGCTGTCCGATAGAGAGGGCGTCAATATTTTTTCCGCTCCCGTAAATATATACGAGTTGCATCTCGGCTCATGGCGCAGACACTCCGACGGCAATATCATGTCATACCGCGATATAGCGATTTCGCTGCGCGACTATATCAAAGAAATGGGCTATACTCACGTAGAGATTATGCCCGTTACGGAGTATCCTTACGAGGGCTCTTGGGGATATCAGGTGAGCGGCATGTTCGCTCCCACCTCAAGATACGGTTCTCCCGATGATTTTCGCTTTTTCGTCGATACGCTGCATAAGGCGGGTATAGGAGTAATACTCGATTGGGTGGCGGCGCATTTCCCCAAGGACGAGCACGGTCTGTATCGCTTTGACGGTAAGGCGTTGTACGAGTACTCCGATCCGCTCAAGGCCGAGCACAAAGAATGGGGTACCATGGTATTCGATTACGGCAGGGCGGAGATAAGGTCTTTCCTCATCTCGTCTGCGGATTTCTGGGTAAGGGAGTACCACGTAGACGGTATACGTATGGATGCGGTGGCGTCTATGCTGTATCTCGATTACGGTCGCAAGGAGTGGCGTCCCAACGCATTCGGCGGCAATTATAACTTAGAGGCGATAGATTTCTTAAAGCAACTCAATACCCTCATGCTCACAAGGCATAAGGGCTTGATGATGATAGCGGAAGAGTCTACCGCTTTTCCTATGGTAACCAAGCCTGCGGAGATAGGCGGACTGGGCTTTAATTTCAAGTGGAATATGGGCTGGATGAACGATATGCTGTGCTACGTATCCGCCGATCCTTTCTTCAGAAAAGATATGCACGATAAGCTCACTTTTGCAATAAGCTACGCCTTTTCCGAAAATTATATTTTGCCTCTGTCTCATGACGAAGTGGTGCACGGCAAGCGTTCGCTGGTCAATAAGATGCAGGGCGGTTACGACGATAAGTTTGAGGCGCTCAAGACTTTTTACGCTTATATGATAGCTCACCCTGGCAAGAAATTGATGTTTATGGGCGGTGAGTTCGGTCAGTTCATAGAGTGGGATTACGCCAAGCAGTTGGATTGGTTCTTGCTTGATTATCCCCGTCATGCGCAGATGCGCGACTTTGTAAAAGAGCTCAATAAGTATTATCTCAAACATACCGAAATGTACGAGCAAGATTGCTCCTACGACGGCTTTAAGTGGGTAGTGGTGGATGACAATACACAAAATATTGCATCCTTTATCAGATACGACAGCAAGGGTAATTACACGCTTGCGGTGTTTAATTTCAGCCCCGTTACGCGCGAGAATTATCTCATGGGCGTGCCCGAGGCGAGGGAATATAAGTGCGCGCTGAGCAGCGGCGACGCGGCTTTCGGAGGACTGGGTATACCTCAGGCGAGCGTCAAAGCAAGCGATAAGCCTATGCACTCTCATCCCTATAGCGTATCTCTTACAATCCCGGGCAACTCGGCAACTTACTTCGTTGGGGGTAAAAAATTGAATCTCAAGTCTGCAAAGACCAAGAAGATAGATAAGGATGGTGAAAAAAAATGAATTCCAGAAAAAAGGAATGCGTGGCAATGTTGCTTGCCGGCGGTCAGGGTACGAGGCTGTACTCTCTGACCAAAGACATAGCCAAGCCTGCGGTGTCCTTCGGAGGAAAGTACAGGATAATAGACTTTCCTTTGTCCAACTGTATCAACTCGGGAATAGACACGATAGGCGTGCTCACTCAATATCAGCCCTTTGCGCTTAATCAGTACATAGGCAACGGTCAGCCGTGGGACCTCGACAGACTGAGCGGCGGCGTATTCGTATTGCCCCCTTACATGAAGAGTAAGAATTCCGATTGGTATAAAGGCACCGCCAACGCGATATATCAAAACATTGCTTTTATAGATAAATTCTCGCCCGAATACGTACTGGTGCTCTCGGGCGACCATATCTATAAGATGGATTATGCGGATATGCTCTCAGAGCACAAGCGCCGCGGAGCGGACTGTACGATAGCCGTAATAGACGTGTCTATCGAAGAGGCGTCCCGCTTCGGTATCATGAATACCAAAGAGGACGGGGAAATATACGAGTTCGAAGAAAAGCCCAAAAAGCCCAAGAGCACCAACGCGTCTATGGGCATATACGTGTTTAATTGGGATAAACTGCGCAAGTATCTCATCGAGGACGAGGCGGATTCTAAGTCGTCCAACGACTTCGGTAAGAACATAATTCCCGACATGCTTGCCGACGGACAGAAATTGTATGCCTATAAATTCAGCGGATACTGGAAGGACGTGGGCACAATCAACAGTCTGTGGGAGGCTAATATGGACCTGCTCGACGAGGGCAGCGGACTCAACCTTGCCGACAACGGCTGGAAGATATATGCGCGCAATACCGCAGAGCCCCCTCACTATACGGGCAGGGATGCGGTGATATCCAACTCGCTTATTACCGAAGGCTGCGAGATAGACGGCGACGTAGTCAATAGCGTCATCTCTACGGGCGCGGAAGTATGCCGCGGCGCGAAGGTAAGTCATAGCATTGTGATGCCCGGGGCAAAGGTGTGCGAGGGCGCGAGCGTAGCTTACGCGATAATCGGCGCGGGCGCAGTCATAGGAAGCGGAGCTAAAGTTGGCAAAGAGCAGTCGGGTAAGGACGGAAACTACGATATATCCGTAGTAGCTCCCAATTACACGGTAAAAGACGGCGGCGTAGTAGACGCGGGCGCGATGGTGGAGTAAGAGGTGAGATTATGAATAATATAATGGGTATAATATTCGCCAGCGATAACGAGTCTAAGCTCAACGAGCTTACTTTGCACCGCACCACGGCATCGTTGCCTTTCTGCGGCAGGTATAGATTTATAGACTTCGCGCTGTCTAACTTCGTCAATTCGCAGATTACCAATCTTGGTATAATCACTCGCAACAATTATTCCTCGCTCATGGACCACATAAGGATGGGTAGAGACTGGGATCTTAACAGGAAGAACGGCGGTATAGCCGTGTTCCCTCCCTACGTGTCCAACAGCGCGCGCAGCATGAACAGGGGCAAGATAGAGGCGTTGTACTCCATACTCGACTTTATCAAGCGCGGCAGCGAGGATTACGTGGTGATTACCAACTCCAATATCGCAGCTAATATTGACTTCGACCACGTATTCGACGCGCACATTGCAAAGGGCGCCGACATAACTATGTTGACGTACATGGCACAGCCCATATCGTCGCGCAAGGCGGCGGTCGTGAAGGATAATGACGGCAGAATAACTCAGATACGCGTTGTCCAGACACCTTCGTCCGTGCTTACCGAGATGTCGCTTAACGTATATATGTTGCGTAAGGATTTGCTCGTAGACCTCGTAGTAGACAGCTACGAGAGGGGCTATACCGACCTTGAAAAGCATATTCTGCAACCGGGGTGCGATACGCTTAAGATTTTTGCCTATCCCACAGAGGGTTATGTAGGCGTTATCGACGACGTGAAGTCGTATTACGCCGAGAGCATGCGCGTGCTTGACACGGATTTGCGCAACGACTTATTTACGCGTAACGGCACTATCTTTACCAAGGTTAAAGACAGCGTGCCTACAAGATATCGCCCCGGCGCGGAAGTAAATAACTCGCTCATAGCAGACGGCTGCGACATAGGCGGAAAGGTAATCAATTCCGTACTGTTCCGCGGAGTTACCGTGGAGAAAGGCGCCGTCATAGAAAACTCTATTGTCATGGAGGGCGGCAAAATATGCGAGGGCGCGCATATAAGTTATATTATAGCGGATAAGGACGTAACCGTAACGTCTAATAAGACTATCGGCGGATACGAGACTTATCCAATGGTTATAGTTAAGAATAAGACTGTATAGCAAGGAGGTTGAAAATATGGCCGACACTGTTAAAGCTAAAAAGGTTAAGAATACGCCTAAAGTCGATACTGCGGTAAGCAAAGCTCCCGCCGAGGATATAGCCGAGCAGACTAAGATAGAGGCAGCGGATATAGTTGAGAAGAAAACTAAGTCCGCCGCGGCGAAGTCCGAGCCCGAGGCTAAGGTTCAGCCTAAGGAGAGTAAAGGCGCGTCCGCTAAGGCAGACAGCGTAAAAGAAGTCAAAGGAGAGGGCAAAAAGCGCAAGAAGATACTATTCGTCGCGTCCGAGGCTTTGCCTTACGTCAAGACGGGCGGTCTTGCCGATGTAGCCGCTTCGCTTCCCAAGGCGCTTAATTCCGCGGGCTATGATTGCAGGGTAATTATGCCGCTGTATTTCGATATCCCCGACGATTTTAAGCACACCATGAGATACCTCGGCAACGTATATGTGCCGCTTGCATGGCGCAATCAGTATTGCGGAGTATTCACTCAGACATACGACGGCGTTACTTATTATTTCATCGATAATGAGTTTTACTTTAAGCGCCGCGGTCTGTACGGACATTACGACGACGGAGAGAGGTTTGCGTTCTTCTCTAAAGCTGTGCTCGAGAGCATGTCGGTAACAGACTTCTATCCCGACATTATTCATGCCAATGACTGGCACACCGCGCTCACGCCTGTGTATCTCGACGTATTTTACAGGGGTATCCCTGCGCTCAATCACGTCAAGACGGTGTTCACCATACACAACATACAGTTTCAGGGACAGTACGGCGACGGCATAATCGGAGATGTGCTCGGACTGCCTGCGGATAGGGCGAGCCTTGTCATGTACAAGGGCTGCGCCAACTACATGAAGGGCGCAATCGAGTGCTCCAACGTGGTTACCACCGTGTCGCCTACGTACGCTTGCGAGATACTCGATCCCTATTACGGCTATGAGATGGAAGATATACTGCGTCAGCGCAGCTATAAATTGCACGGCATAGTCAACGGCATCGACGTCAAGAGCAACGATCCTGCTAAGGATAAGGCTCTCTTTGTCAATTACGACCTCGAGCATTATTCTAAGAAGGCGGAGAACAAAGTTAATCTGCAACGTATGCTCGGGCTGCCCGAAAATCCCGATATAGCCATGATAGGCATGGTCGGCAGACTTACCGAGCAGAAGGGACTCGACTTAGTGGCGGGCGTGCTTGAGAATATCATGCAGATGCCTCTGCAACTGGTCGTGCTCGGTCAGGGCGATTGGCGTTACGAGGATATGTTCAAGCGCACGCAGAACGAGCATAACGCTAAGTTCAGATGCGTACTCGGCTTCTCCTCCGACCTTGCGTCCAAGATATACGGAGCTTCGGATATGTTCCTCATGCCGTCCAAGTTCGAGCCGTGCGGTCTCAGTCAGCTTATAGCCATGCGCTACGGCAGCGTGCCGATAGTGAGGGAGACGGGCGGACTTAAAGATACCGTGAAGGCGTACGATTGCACTACAGGCGAGGGCAACGGTCTTACCTTCTACTCTTACAACGCCTACGACATGCTGGACGCTATAAGGAGAGCGGTAGGGCTGTATTATGACTATAAGCAAGATTGGAGCAAAGTCGTAACCAGCGGCATGAAGGGCGATTATTCGTGGTCGTCCACAGCCAAGAGTTACGCAGATCTGTACGAGTCGCTGTAAGCGGCTCACTGCGGGGGCTTTATATGAGCAAGAGGGAAAAATTAATTGTATAAAACCACTTGGAGCAGATAATGGAAATCAAAGACAAACAGCAGTTGCAAAAACTAATCGAAAACAAGGCTACCGTCAACTTCGGTATATCTCTTAAAGAGGCCAATTCCAACCAGTTCTATAAATGCGTAAGCATGGCTGTAAGGGATTTACTTACCGAGCAGAGATACGAGTTCAAGAAGCAGGTGCGCAAGCAGCAGAGCAAACAGATATATTATATGTCTATGGAGTTTTTGCTCGGTCGCTCGCTCAAGAATCACCTCTTCAACATGGGCATAACCGATGAGGTGAGCGAGATAGCCGCCTCTTACGGCTGGAAGATGGACGATATATACGCTTGCGAGCCCGATGCGGGCTTGGGCAACGGCGGACTGGGCAGACTTGCCGCCGCATATATGGAGTCGCTCACCAATCTTAATTATGCCGCCAACGGCTTTTCTATCAAGTATGATTACGGTATATTTAAGCAGAAGATAGCCGACGGCTGGCAGGTAGAGCTGCCTGACGAGTGGCTCGACGACGGCGCGGTATGGCTTACTCCTCGTAAAGAGGATACCTTTACAGTCCGTTTCGGCGGAAGGATTAACCAGAGATGGGAAGAGGGCAGGCTGTATATAGATTACGACGATTGCGACATCGTCGAGGCTATCCCTTATGACATGAACATCAGCGGCTATAACAGCTTTGCGGTCAATAAGCTGAGGCTTTGGACGGCAAGCGCGCCCAAGGTATTTGATATGCAACTCTTCTCGGAGGGACAGTACGTCAAGTCCACCGAGGCTCAGGCACTTGCGGAAAGCATATGCAGAGTGCTTTATCCCGCAGACCACCACGTCGAGGGCAAGATGCTTAGACTTAAGCAGCAGTACTTCTTTGTGTCTGCGTCCATACAGTCCATACTCAAGACGCACATTGCTCAGTACGGCACGCTCGATAATCTCGGCGATAAGGTTGCTATCCATATCAACGATACTCACCCTACGCTGTGCATACCCGAGCTTACGAGATTGCTGCTCGACGAGTACGGCTACGACTGGGACAAGGCGTGGGATATCGTTACCAAGACCATATCTTACACCAACCACACCGTAATGGCGGAGGCCTTAGAGAAGTGGCCTGCCAATCTCTTTGAGAGGTTGCTGCCCCGTATATATCAGATAGTGTGCGAGATCAACAGCCGCTTCTGCAACGACTTGTGGAATCATTATCCCAACGATTGGAATAAGGTATCTTACAACGCTATCTTATCGCACAATCAAATCAAGATGGCCAATATGTGCCTTGCCGCGTCGCACACCATCAACGGCGTGTCCGAGTTGCACTCCGACATACTCAAGCGCGACGTATTCGACGACTATTATAAGATGTATCCCGATAAGTTTACCAATGTTACCAACGGCATAACTTATCGCAGATGGCTGTGCCAGGCCAATCCCAGACTGGCGAGCTTTGTAAGAGACCTTATAGGCGACGGTTTCTTAAAGGATGCGGACGAGTTGAAGAAGCTCGAGCGTTATAAGGGCAAGCAGGACGTGCTTACTCAAATCAACGCGATTAAACTTGCCAATAAGAAGGACCTTGCCGATTATATTGCTAAGGAGACGGGCGAGAAGATAGATCCATGCTCTATATTCGACGTGCAAGTTAAGAGACTGCACGAGTATAAGAGACAGCTGCTCAACGTATTGCACATCATGGATACGTATTACGCGCTCAAGGATAACCCTTCGCTTGATATCAATCCTCGCACCTATATATTCGGAGCAAAGGCCGCGCCCAGCTATTACATGGCTAAGCAGATAATAAGGCTTATCTGCCAGCTCGGCAATCTTATCAATAACGATCCCGAGGTCAACTCCAAGCTGAAAGTGATATTCATGGAGAATTATCGCGTATCGCTTGCGGAGATGATTATGCCCGCGTCCGACGTGTCAGAGCAGATATCCGTTGCGGGTAAAGAGGCGTCGGGTACCGGCAATATGAAGTTCATGATTAACGGCGCTGTTACCATAGGCACTATGGACGGAGCCAATATCGAGATACATGAGAGGGTAGGCGACGACAATATCTTTATATTCGGTCTGCTTGCCGACGAAGTGGAGCGACTCAACCGCGAGGGATATCAGCCCAGCAGATACTATAACGAGAACGAGCGCGTAAGGCGAGTTATCGACGGACTGCGTCAAGGCGTAGGCGGCGTCAATATGAGCGAGGTTGCAGACAGCCTTATCAACAGCGACACATTTAAGGTGCTTGCCGATTTCGACACCTATTGCGCGGCGCAGGACAGACTGGATAAGGCATTTTCCGACCGCGAGCGTTGGGGACGCATGTCGCTTATGAACACCGCTGGCGCAGGCTTCTTCTCTTCCGACAGGAGTATTAAGGAGTATGCAAGCAGGATATGGCATCTTAAGCCTGTAAGGAACAGCGTAAAGAAATAATCAATCATCATCTTAAGGAGGGCGTAGTATATGGCTGCCAATTTCTACTTTAACAGTCTTGACGCAGGGTGTAAGCAACCTTTCGGCGCATTGCGCGCGGGGCATGAACTTAGTCTTACCGTATACTCGCGCGACGGAGTCTTTATCGAGCGGGTAACTACAGAGCTTGTTAACGACGCCGACGGCAGCATATCTTACTATCCCATGACTTTCACGGGGAAGGAAGACGGCGTAAGCAGATACGACGTAACTTTCCGCGTGGGAGCGAGCGGACTGTATTTCTACCGCTTTATTCTCGAGACAGAGTGGGGCAGGGAGGAGCGCGTGAGAGATGACGGCTCGCCTTGGCAGCTCACCGTATTCAGCTCCAGTTACAAGACGCCCGACAGATACAAGGGCGGCATAGTGTATCAGATATTCGTCGACCGCTTTAATAAAGGCGACGATAAGGACGCCGTATTTGATAAGAAAGGCGTGCTCAAGCAGTGGGACGAGCCCCTCACTATCGTAGACAGCGACGGGGTGTATCGCGCCAACGATTTCTATGGCGGCAATCTGCAAGGCATAATAGATAAGCTCGGCTACCTTAAGTCTTTGGGCGTATCGCTTATTTACCTTACGCCTATCTTCGAGTCGTCGTCCAATCACAGATACGACACAGGCGATTATCACAAGATAGACGCTCTGCTCGGCACCGAGGACAAGCTTAAGGAGCTTATAGATAAGGCCGCGGCTAAGAATATGGGTATCGTGCTCGACGGAGTGTTCAATCACACGGGCGCGGACAGTAAGTACTTCAATAAGTTCGGCAATTATCCCACTCTCGGCGCGTATCAGTCGCCCGATTCGCCTTATTACGGTTGGTATACCTTCGATAACTACCCCGATAGCTATAAGTGCTGGTGGGGTATCACCGTTACTCCTACCGTCAATAAGAGCGCGCCTTCCTACCGCAGGATGATATTGCATAGGAACGGCGTTATCCGCAAGTGGACAGATATGGGTATTGCAGGCTGGAGACTCGATGTCGTGGACGAGCTTGAAGAGCCTTTCGTAAGAGCTCTGCGCCGCGCTATCAAGCAGGAAGATAAGGACAAGCTCGTTATCGGCGAGGTGTGGGAAGACGCATCCAATAAGATAAGCTATGACAAGCGCAGGCATTATCTGCTTGGCGGAGAGCTCGACGGCGTTATGAATTACGTGTTCAAGGATGCTATTATCGAGTACGTTTGCGGCGGCAGCGCGCAACAGTTCATGAGCAGGATAGGCGCGATTATGGACCATTATCCCAAGCGCGCGCTGGATAGCTGCTTTACTTTGCTCGGCTCTCACGATACCACTCGTATCATCAACGTGCTCTCGGGCAAGGATATGTACGGCTCTACTAAGCAGGATAGGCAATGGGCGGTACTCAATGCCGCGGAGTGGGACACAGCTCTTCGCAGGCTTAAGATAGCGTCCGCTCTCCAGTACGCGCTCCCCGGTAATCCTATGATTTATTACGGAGACGAGCGCGGTATGCAGGGCTATGACGATCCGCTCAATCGTAAACCTATGGACTGGAAGGGCGGCAGCGCGGAGATACTTGCTTGGTACAAGAAGCTGGGCAGGATACGCAAGAAGTACGCCAGCGTAATGCGCGGCACTACATACATGCACGATAGTTCGCAGCTTGTTATATTTGAGCGTCAGGCTCGTAGCCGCTCGCTCACCGTAATAGCCAATACGACTAATCAGGTCGGTAGGTATTATACTGACGTCAAGTGTGTAGACTTGCTCACGGATAGGACTTTCGACGGCGGGACGGATATACTCGTATCGCCTATGCAAGTGCTTTATTTAGTCAATAATTAATATATTGATTATTATGCGATTTTTCTTATCGGCCGCCTATTGTAAGGCGGCTGATTAATTTGCAGGAATATACAATTACTACAAGATGGATAAACAGTTAACTAGTAATAAGTGTGAGCGCGGCATCGCCGAATAATCTTAACTAATATCTAATAATATATTCAGTCAGTAATGAAATGTCATTGATTTTTGATATATTTTTTTAAGATTTAAGCCGAAAAATTAAATTCGGTATGTACATGTATTAACATAATTGATGATCATTTTTATGACATGTAGCTTATATTCTTAATAATATTTTAATCTTAACATTATTATATGTCAATATTTTGTAGCATAATTTGGTGAAAAACCATTTATTATCGCATACTATTTTCATTTTTTGATCATCAATTATGTTAATTTATGTACATTTTTTATAGCGATTTAGATGACATCGAGCAATTAATTACTATGCTCTTGCATGTATAGATAAGCATCGTATATTGAGTGAGTATATGGTGCTTAAGTAGAGTACATAGGAAAACATTCTTAAGTTAATAATGAGGTCGTAAATATGGTGAAATGCTCAAGGAAAATATTAATATTATCTTCCTTATTACTTGTGATAACGATGTTGCTGGGATTATTGTGGGTATCGTCAACTAATAACGGTAAGATATATGCTTTAATAGATGTGAATAACGCATATCAAATCGGGCAAAACGGCGACGGAAGTGTATTGACAGAGATATATGATAGTAGCGACGGTACGTTCGATTATAACTTATTATATGAACTATTTTCTAAGGTTACAGGTCAAGAAGATGCTACGTATGATGAGGTAAAAGATTATGTAAAGGCTCATAAAGAATATTATACCGGTTATTCTGTGCTTTCTTCAATTGAGCTTAGAGCAAATGTGAATAACAACTACGGCATCGTGATGAGATTGGGCGGCTATGATTGGATAGTAACATCGCTTACAGTAGATAGGGACGATAATGCGGTAGCAACGCTATGGCTTAAAGAGAATTGTGGAGTATCACAATTCAATGCTGAGAATACCGGAGTAAAAGGCAATAGCGTGTACAGTAGTAGCGTTATAAGGAGTACACTCCTTTCAGATACTAATTTCAGTCTATTTTCCAATTCCGAAGCCGGCGGATTTGCAGCAAAATATCTTGTGCAACCTAAGAATATAGAATACCAAGAGATTGAGACATTAAGTGGTCGAGTAAGTATGTACAATTCAACTAATGATGCGTATGGCAATCCTCCCGGGACGTGGTGTTGGCATAAAGAATCCTATTCCCCTAGCGAATTGTTTAACGGTATAAGATATGATGCCTGGTGCGAAGACTATATATGGCTTCCTTCATTAGTTGAATGTGGGATGCTAGATTTTGAAGGCGATGGTAAAACTGTTTGGGATAATAATAGAGAACAACGCGAACATAGCGACACCGAATACGCTTCATGGCTGCGTACAGGAAATGCAGAAACTTATAATACCGTATATATGGTAACTTCATCCGGAGAAGCGCGTGGCGCATACGTTGTAGATACTGTAGGCGGTATCCGTCCTGCAATACACTTGAATTTGAAAAAGGCATTTGAGAATGCTGCTCCGCGTTGTGCAGAACCTTTGGATACCGAGGTTGAATATAGCGGGACAGAATTGGAGGTCGCAACTCTTGATAAAGTGCCCGCATGGTTTGATGGCGAAAAGACGACTATATCTTATCCGTCGACGATTAAAGAGGTGGGAGAATACACTTGTACCGTAACAATTAAGCCTGAGTATGTCAGTCAAGGAGTTGTATTTAAGGGTACGCCCGATACATCTATAGGCGAGAGCGATACGGTACGCAAATTCAAGTTTAAGATAGTCAAGAAGAAGATAACGCCCACGATTGACCTCGACTCGGACAACGTGCCTATAGTTATATCTATCGGCGATATCTACTCGGGCGATACCGAGGGGAACGGGCGAGCGCCGAATATAGACTTTAGATACGTGAGTACGGACGGCAAGGGTTACGACTCGGACCAATTGCCTACTGCTATCGGCAAATACAAGGCTGTTGCGTATGTCAGCAACGAGTGTCCGTACGAGGTGGACGGCGAGGTAAGTATAGAATTCGAGCTGTCCAAGCGGCGCATAGTAAAGCCTACTATAGCAGGCTCTGTCAGCGCGCAGTACAATGCGGCGTTGCAGGTATTTCAGTTATCCAACGTAGTGGATAGCGACGTAAGCATAAGCGTACCGAGCGGGGCTACCTATGATGCGGCGGCGCATACGGTGTCTGTCAAAGACGCAGGCAAGTATAAGGTGCGTATAGAGCTGAGAGACAGTGCGTCCACGCAGTGGCAGGATGGCAAGACGGCAGGGTATGACTTGGAGATAGAGATAACCAAGAAGCCGCTTAAGGTAGACATCACCGCGCCTACGAGTTGGAACTACGGAACCGAAAGCACGATAACCATAGTAGGCGACTGCCTTACGGGAGACAGGACAGAGCTGTACATATACTGCGTAAAGGGCGTAGGCAGCAGCATAGATCCCAATGCGCAGGAGATAGACCTTGACAGGTACAAGACGTACAGCGGCAGCGACTATCGCACGCGTATCATAACTATACCTGCGGACTTTGCGCAAGGAGATTATACGCTGTTTGTGCGTATGTCTGGCAAGAACAGCTTCGCCAATCAGAACAATAACTACGAGCTGTCCGCGCAGACTAAGTCGGTACCGTTCACGATAGCGGGCAGGACGGTGAGCTTTACAGCATCGGATATCAAGTGGCAGTATGTTAATGACGGCGTAACGACAGCAATAGGCAACGGCTTGCAGACGGCTAAACTCACGTACAACGGCAAGGCGTATTCATTCTCGATAGATACCACTAGCTTAGCCGATAAAGGCGTAAGGATAAAGACGGAGAATGCGGGCGGCTACTCGGGCGATACGGTTATGACGGACGCGGGAAGCCTGCCGTATACGGTAACGGTATATCTCACGTCGTTGGATGGTTACGAGGATAAAGATTTGTCCTTTACCTTGACGTATGAGATAGCTAAAGCTAAGTACGACCTATCGGGACTTAGTTGGAATTACAGTAGCGCGCTCGAGTACAGCGGCTTAGCGCAGAGCGTAACGCTAAGGGGCGTCATCCCGAGCGGACTTACGGTAACGTACAGCGGCAACGGCAATGTCAACGTGGATAGTTATACCACAACGGTAACGTTTGCTTTGGCGGAAGCGTATCGCAACAATTACATCTTGCCCGAGCGCAACAAGAGCGACAGCTATACGGGCAGCTTTGATTGGAGCATAGACTGGGAGATAGTCAAAGCGGAGCTTGAGGCGCAGTGGAGACAGAGCGGCGGCAGTAATACGGTAACTTTGCCCAAGTTGCAGCCTACGGATAAGTTGACCAACGCCATGGTGGAGTACGTTTATTACGGAGTTAACGCAAGCGGCGATATAGATAGGGACAACGTATTGACAGAGCAGGCGGTACTCGACTCGGGCACGGGCAATACGGAGGTATTCTACTACGTGGAGGTGAGCCTTAAGGCAGAGTATGCGGATAACTATACGCTCAAGTTTGCAGATGGCGCGAGCAATCCGTATAAGTTCTCCGTAGGTGAGAACAAGGCTGTAATCAAGCTGATAGCTAAGATAGACGGGCAACTGCTCAAGGCAAAATACCCGTACAGAGGCAGCGCGTACGTAGTAACGGTGGAGATAACTGTCAACGAGGGCAACGTACCGCAAGACCTTATAATAATAGATTATTACAGCGGCTCGACCAAGCTGAGCGGCGCGCCCGTGGACGTAGGCAGCTACAGGGTAGCGATATCGCTTAAGGACGCAAGCAGTGCGTACGTAGACGCGGATTGCGACGAGTATTTCTTTGATATAGAAAAGGCGGACTTTGACGTATCGGGGCTTAGGTGGACGACGCAGATAGGCGGCGCGACGGTAACTTACGACGCGCAGCAAGGCAAGTGGATAGATAGCAGCGGCAGACAGGTCAAGTTTTCCTACGACGGATTAGACCATACCGTAACCTTAGCAGGAGCGGATAATATTGCAGGTCTTGTCGTAAGGGTGAGCAACAACGTTGTAAGGAATGCGGGCTCGCATACCGTCAACGTCTCGTTTACATACGATACGAGTAAATATAACGCGCCTGATTTCAATACCTCGCTTATATTCGTAGTAGAGAAAAAGCAGTTGGATACCAAGGATATGAAATGGGGCTACACCGCAGGCGCAAGCAGCGAAGTTAAGCCGTATACAGACAATCTTGTATATACGCGCAGCGGCGGCAACGCCACTGTCTATACGCTTAAACTTATGGATATACCCGTAGAGCTCGAGGGCTTTATTACTTATCCTACAACAGGCGGAGAGATAAGGGCTGCAAGCGTTGCGGGCGATTATACAGTCAGCTTTGATATTGCTTCTTCCGCGACGGACAATTATGAATTTGTGTTGCCGGTAAGTCTTGTTCGGACGCTCAACTGGAAGATAGAAAGGCGGATAATCAAGTCGCCCGTCTTTGACGGAAGTTGGACGGAGTTTGACGGAGTAAGGCATAACCTTGCAACACTGTGCGGTCTTGTTGACGGATGGGAGAATTACGTCAGTATAACGGTTAAAAAGGACGGAGCAAGTTTTGCGGACTTGACGGCTGCGTACGACGCGGGCGTATACACGCTTGACTTTGATTTGATAATTGTAGACAGCGCGCGCCCTAATGTGGAGTGGCAGAGTCAGACGGCGCAGATTACGATAACCGTAGATAAATATACCGTATATATAGACGAGTGGACGGGTAGCGGTAAGGATGCAGTAACCAATCCCGATATAGCTTCATTGCGCAATTTCTTTGAGTACCTATATACCGACCTGCAGGGCAATCCCGTAAGCGAGCATACGGTGGACAATACGTACTCTACCGCGTTTATCAAGAAGGTGGCTGTTAAGAGCGAGTACGCCGCCAATGTGAATTTAGACGGAGAAGTATCGCTTGAGTTTGTAACCGACTCGGCGCCCGACACGCCCGTAACTTACGTGAATAAGCCTACGCTCGGAGTAAATAAGATTACTTATGACGGCAGGGTTCATACGATATATGATTTTTCTCCGATAGGCTTTGACGCAAGCATTATGGATATCACCGTCAATGCAGACACCCTGCAATCCGTAGGAGTGTACAACGCTACCATTAAGCTCAAGAGCGGAATCAATTATTCCTGGACTACAGGCGATAATACGGTAGACAGGTCGGCGGTAGAGCTTACATTCGAGATAACGATATTGAAGATAGTCAAGCCGTCGGACGGCGCACAGCTCATGTACAACGGACGCGAGCAGACTTATATTCCTGTAGGATACAATGCCGATTTTGTAACGCTGAGCGGCAATAAGGGCACGACACGCGGAGTGTATACCGCTACAGCCGTATTGAATGATAAGGTGAATACCTGTTGGGACGACGGCACGACCTTAGATATCTCGTTTACGTGGGAGATAGTAAGAGGAGTATTGCAAGCACCTGCCATTTCATCGCCCGATAGCGTAACGTATAATGGCAGCGAGTACAGATTGCTTGACATCATCGGCGCATATGATAACACGCTGATAGAGTTGGGCGGGCAGTTGACTGCGCAAGATGCCGGCGTATACCGCTTTACCGCAAGGCTGCTCGACGCGGATAATTATAAGTGGGACGATACGCTCAATGCGTCTGCGCAGGGAGTAATTGAGCTGGATTGGATAATCAATAAGGCTAAGCTACCGTCAATATGGGATAAGAGCGGCAACACGCCCGTGATTGTCATACCCGACGGATTGAAGTCGCTTGTTCAGTTGCAATACTATTATTACGACTCAAATGGTACTCAGGTAGCGGCAGACGCGCTGGCTATCGGTAAGACGTATAAGGTGATTGCAAGACTTGCAGGCGGATGCGAGCGCAATATCGAGTTTGTAGGCGCAGATGGAGAAACGCTTGCCAATTCGGCGGAGAGCGAAGCGGAAGAATTTGTTAAGGCAGATCCGTCCAAGCCCTTCGTCCCCGTAGAGTGGGATAATACCAAGAATCCGCCCGAGCTTAAGCTGCCCGACGATGTAAAAGATATCATTCATCCCGAGTACGAGTATAAGGACAAGGACGGCAACGTAGTCAAGAAAGAGGACTTAGTGGACGGCGAGGACTATACCGTAACGGTAAAGATACCCGACGCGGAGAAGGGCAACGTCAACTTTGTAGATAAGGACGGTAATGTCGTGGATATCGATAATCTGCCTTCGCATGAGTTTGAGAAGCAGCCCGATAACGGCAATCCCGATAATCCGGGCGGCTCGGGTAGCACAGACGGAAGCGGCAACGGCGGCGATAACAATAACGGCGGCGGTAGCGGCAATTTGCCCGAAGGCTACTACGACTGGTTTAAGATACACGTAATTACCGAGATAGTCGTAGCGGCAATGATATTTATAGTAATAGTGCTCTTCATTGTCATTATGGTCAAGCTCGGTAAGAAACGCGATAAGCGCAGCGATAAAGATAAGTGCGATACACGCGATAATAAGTCAGACGGTAACGGCAATAATTATGACAGCATATAGCATGTTTAATTAAGGATTTTATAGCTAAGGCATCTATTTAATGACAATCGGGACGCATTTGCGTCCCGATATTTTTTATTGATTTTGTACATGTATTAGTATAATTGATGATCATTTTTTCAGTGAGTAGCCGATATTTGTATTAATATTTTAGTCCTTATATCATTATATGTCAATATATTGGTGCGAAATTAGGAGAAAAACTATTATTATCTGCTATATTTTCTTGTACATTCTTCTTATTTGATCATCAATTATACTAATTTATGTACATTTTTTTATCTGTTTCAGCCGCTACTTGATACTAATCCAATGATATATGGCAATCAACTATGCCATTGATATACGTTGAGATGACGATAATCAGATTGAGTACATGTATAAGGAAATATAATGTCAATTAAGAGGAATAGGCTAATATCAGTCATTTGTACGGCGATTGTTATTGTCGCAGTATTGCTATGTCTTTGTTTTATTTCATTTGATAATATTAATGACGCGTTTGCATTTAATAATAGTAATATTTCACTTGGAGCTGTGGATATCGGCAATATATTGCTTGATGGCTACGCAGATAGAACAGACGAAAAGGTATTCGATGGTGAAGCTATGCAATCACTGTATGCCAAGCTTACAGGCGATGCAGCTAAGAATACTATTGACGATGTAGATGCGCTCGGCACGCTGACGGCAGCGCAGATATATGCTAAGAACGGTAATAAAGATATCGTACTCACCATGGATGGGCAGAAGTGGACTGTAACGCACCTTACTAAAGATAGGTCGGGCAATACGATAGCTACATTGTGGCTTGCGACGGCATCGGACACGCACCAGTGGAGTACGTGGTATGGAACTAAGGCAACAGTTGCGTATCCGTCATCAATGTACAGCAGTAGCTATATAAGGGCAAATGCGCTCAATAGTGGCGGAAGCGGATATGCAGCAAGCAATGGCACAACAACACTTACAAAAATAGCGAAGAGAACAACACATAAGTATGCAAGGCTAACAATGCCTAAGACAGATGTTAAAGGCTCTCTTACAGACTTTATTGTTACCCCTGCGCAAGTAGCATATCAAGAGACAGAAAATCAGAATATCGGCGGCACAATAGGCGGCTTAGGATATACATTGCCTAATGATGCGTACGGAACACCGAGCGGTACGGTAAAGTGGTATACAAACATGAATTATAGCGCCAAGAACGGCTATTCGGAGTGGAAGGACGACTATATATGGCTGCCTTCTATTACAGAAACAGGATATAATACGTCTATAACCGGAATTTGGGGATTGTCTAATAATCAGCGGTCCAGCACCACGTATTCATGGCTACGCTCTAGTAACGAGAAATATGATAATAATTCGTATTCTGTGGGGAGTGCTGGCAACAGCTCCAACTACCGCCCTGTTACGGATAGCTACGCTGTTCGTCCCGCGCTTCACTTAAATCTTGACTTAGCTGCGCAATATAGTGGAGGAGTTGCACTTGCAGAGCCTGTCGACGTAACAGTAGAGTATAAAGGTACATCGCTCACATTGGACGATGTTGCGGCAGAGCAAAAGATTTGGTTTAATTCTGATAAGATAAGTATTACTTACGATAGCAATATAGTAGACGCAGGTACGTATAAAGTAAAGGCAGAGATTAAGGAAGACTTTGCAGCAGACGGTCTTACCTTTGTAGGCACTCCCGATGCTGATGAAGGCGAAAGCGACACCATTAGATACTTTAACTTTATCGTAACTAAAAAGAAGATAGGTATCACCGCAGCTTTAGATAGCGGCGGACTGCCAACCGTTACGCTTAACAACGCCGGCGATGTGTACAGCGGCGACACTCTCGAGAACGGACGCGCGCCCAGCTTCGGCTTTACGTACACCTCAAGCGGGGGAGTTACTTCCGATACATTGCCGACGGCGGTAGGCACATATACGGCAACAGCTAAAATTGCTAACGACTGTAACTACGAGATAGATACGGATAATAGTACATTATCTGTCATATTTAAGATAGATAAGAAGTCTATCGTTAAGCCCGCCCTGTCGGGACAGGTAACCAAGCCGTATAGCGGAGTGGCGCAGAGCTTTACACTGCAAGGAGTTACGGCGGACGTATCGCTTACGTTGCCCGGCGGCATGACGTATGCGAGCGGACAGCTTACCGCTACGGATGCAGGAGTATATAATATACAAGTTGCGCTTAAAGATAACGGCGTAGCAACGCAGTGGGCAGACGGTACAGACACCGCATATGAGCTGACGGTTACCATAACTAAAAAGCCGCTCAATATCACGATTACCGCGCCATCGTCATGGAAGGTAGGTCAGACGCCGACAATCACGATAGAGGGCGACAGCTTGGCTGCAGATACTACGGAGCTGTATATCTATTATTGCAAGCACGGCAACGTTACAAAGCATGATGACATCAATAATAATAAGGTAATAGAGGGCAAGAAGCGTACTATAGTAATGCCCGCGCTCGATCAAGGCGACTACTATATCGGCGTAGAGCTGTACGGCAATAGACAAGGCAATAGCAATTACGAGATATTAGCAGGCGTAAAGACGCACGAGTTCAAGGTGCTGGGCAATGATATCACCTTTACGGACGCGGATATCAAGTGGCTATATAACGGCATGCCTGTTGCCAATCCGGACGATACGCTATCTTTGACATATACAGGCTCTATATTCCGCTTTAGCATAGACGACAGCGATCTGATGGCTAAGGGTGTCAAGATAGATACCACTAAGGGTACCAACGGCTACAGCGGAGATATCACGGCTACTAATGCCAAGACGGGCGGCACGTATAGCGTTACTGTATATATAACAGAATATGACAATACGTATGCAGAGTTTGACGCAGTATATACGCTCAAGTACAGCATAGATAAGGCCAAGTACGACTTATCGGGACTTACATGGGATTACAGCGACAGCAACCCTCTGCAGTTCATAGCAGGCAAGGCGCAGGGCATAACGCTTACGGGCAGCTTGCCTACAGGACTTACCGTAAGCTATGTGGGCAACGGCAATATACCCGTAGGCAGTTATACAACTACCGCGAGCTTTAATGTGTCGGATGCTGTCAACTATTACAAGCCTATAGCAAGCGATACGGGTACGTATCTCGGTAGCTTTGAGTGGAGTAAGGCATGGCGCATAGATAAGGCTACGATTACTTGCGTATGGAAAGAGGATAACAGACCGGACGTTGGTACATATAATCTGCCCATATTGCAGAGCGTAGGCAATATAGACGTCAACAGTATGGTAACTTATAAGTATTACGACTATACGGACGGCATCAAGGGCAATGAGGTCAATCCCGTAAATATCGATGTCAATAACGCTAAGAGATACCTCGCTGTGGCTGAGCTTAAAGCTACGTATGACGCAAACTATGTATTGGACGGTAATACGTACGATTTCACAATAGGGCACAACAGATATCCCGTGCGTGTCAGCATGGATATAGACGGACATAAGTTGCCGTATAAACCCGATGGGTATACGCCAAACATTACGGTAGAGAGTGCGAGCGGCTTGACAGTATCTGCGATAACGCTCACATACTTCAAGGGCGACTCGACTAACGGCTCTACGAGCATACCCGTAGCGGTGGGCAAGTATAGAGTACAGGCAACGCTTAGCTATGGCGGCGATAATAACTATATTGAGGATAGTGAATTCTCTTTCGAGATAGTCAAGGCGGATATAGACGTGAGCGGACTTAAGTGGCAGTACACACATGGAAGCGTTACGGCTACTTATGACGCTACGCTCAATAAGTGGCTGCTTGCGGACGGCACTGAGGCTAAGCCCTTCGTATATGACGGCGCGGCACACGTAATTGCGCTTATCGGCGCAGACGGTCTCAGTAATGCTACGGTAACTACATCAGGCAACCTGAGCGAAACTAATGCAAGTACATCGTACAGTGCAAGCGCGGCGTTTGCGTACGATACGGCTTGCTATAATGTACCCGACTTTACTGCGTCCCTCAACTGGACTATAAATAAAGCAGTAGTAGATACGAGCGCGATAGTATGGGGCTATGTGGATAAAGACGGCAACGAGCTTACATATACCGAGCCGTTTGTATACACTCGCGTGAGCGGCGCGGCAGTGGAGTACAGCGTAAGACTTATCAATGTGCCCG
>CAMWNK010000002.1 GCA_947175555.1 uncultured Clostridia bacterium
TCGGTCGTACTCTCATAGGTGGATTATAATATAATGAGCACGGATTTTCCGTGCTCATTTGCTACGCATTTCCCCACGCCCACTCCCCTCCGTAAAATACTTCGCCATTAACGGCTTGTGTTTTTCAAGGAATCGCTTGCGAAAAACGTGGTTTTCGTTCGCTGTCCCTGCGGGGCAATTTAAGCGATATTTGCCTTCAGCAACACAATATTTTGCTGACGCAAAGTTATGGGTATTCATTATAAAAAATCAGCGGCGTTTTGACTTAAGCAAAACGCCGCCATTTATTTAATTTAACTTTTACTTCGCTTTAGCGGTATATCACTCGCCGCAAGGCGAATATCACTTTTTACGCAGTAAAAAATATCACTAATAACATATCACTCAAACAGTATCTATTACTCCTTACTTATGCCGAGCTCTATTACTTGGTCCTCGTGTCCTTCGCAAGATACGATTACCTTTGCGCCGCCTGCGCCGCCCGTGGTGCGTACCCAGAAGGCGCGCTGTCCGCCGATAAGCGCAAAGCGTGAAGGTCCTATCACCTTGACGTCGCCCTCTGTCTTGACGTCTATAACCGAATTGTCATAGACCAACGTATTGCCCGTCTGAGAACACATCTTGACAGCTATCCTCACCGCGTCATAAGTGTCGCCGATGCCGAGCTTGTCTCTATCCGCCTTGACGTCGAGGCTCTTGCTGTACACAGCGCCTTTACCCACGGTGATAACTTTCTCTCCCGCGATATATCCCTCGAAGGCGTAAGACACCTGCTTTCCGCCCCAACCTGTAACGTACTTGCCGAACATTACCGTAATACTGTCAACAGACAACTTGTACTTAATAAGCGCCTTGACAAGAGTGAGAGGATGTCTGATAATACCGCCTACCGTGCCGTACTTCTTGACTGCAAGAAGAGCGCGCTTAATATTGGCGGCATCGCGCTTGCTGAAGTTGTGCTCGTCGCTCTCAAGCTGATTGCCTATGACGTCGTCAAGCAAAACGGGAGGCATGGGCATGTGCTTGAACTGCGACTTCTTACGCAACGCCTTCATATCAAAGGTATTGATAAGAGTGCCGCTCTTATACATCTTCACCTCATCGCAGTTGGTGAACATATACACGTCGCCTACCTGTCCGCCCGCATTATCGCCTATCTCCATGTTGGAAGATATCTCGAGCACGGGTACGTCCTTCTGCTGCGACTTATATACGTATGCGGCAAGTTTATCCATTCTGAACATATCCGTTACGCCGTGATAGCATATCTTATCTCCGCTGCCGAAATCCTTGTGCGTATTGTAGTCGGACATGCACCAACCTATTACGCCTGCATGGCCTTTGGAAGCATACGCTTTATCTATGACGCGCGCGTGGCGTATGGCATGCTCTTGCCTCTTCTTCTCGTGGTCGAAAGTCTTGGTAGGGAACATGTGTCCGTTGTGCTCAGTTACAAGCAGCGGAGCGGACGGAGAACATACTATGAACTTGGGCAACAGCGCAGTCTTGCCGCCGCTGTGGATAAAGTCATTGTAAGTATAAACGTCCTCGAGCAAATGCGAGCGAGGTATGCACCTTACGCCGCCCGTGGGACGGGACTTATCCAGCTTGCGGGCTAAAGCATTGGTTGCAGTATAAAGCTCATCGTCGTCGCCCGACTCGTTGATTCTCACTCCCCAAAGGATAATCGAGGGATGATTGTAATCCTCGCGTATCATCTCGCGCACGTGTTGCAGGCATACTTCGCGCCATGCGGAATCTTTGCTCACAAACTGCCAGCCGGGGATTTCGGTAAAGACAAGCAAGCCCAGCTCGTCGCACCTATTAAGAAAATGTCTTGAATTGGGATAATGCGACGTACGCACGAGATTGACTCCCAAGTCTTTCTTCAAAAAGTCTGCCTCGTCAACTTGAACATTCTTGGGCATTGCATACCCCACGTACGGATAAGCCTGATGCCTGTTGAGACCTACTATCTTTACCTTCTTATGATTGAGATAAAAGCCGTCCTTAGTAAAGCGGCAGTCTCTGATACCGAATCTGTCCGCAACCTCGTCGCCGCGTATTGCCGCCTTAGCGGTATAGAGATAGGGATCGTCTATATCCCAAAGGCGCGCGCCCTTTAACTTAAACGACGCGGTAATCTTAGGCAACTTGCCTTCCGCCGCCTTGAATTCTCCGCTGCGCTCGACAGTGGCAATAACGGTGCCCTCTGCGTCCGAAATATTCAAAGTGAAATCGCCCTCGTAATTGCCACTCAAGGTAACATCCGCAGTAAGCTCTGCCGCGCCTTTCTCGGGAACAACGGGGGTGATGAGCATGCGCTTGATATATACGCTCTCTCTCACGTGCAGATATACTTCCCTATATATTCCGCCGTAACACAGATAGTCTACTACTCCGCCGAAGGGTGGGATATCGCTGCGCTCGGTAGAATCCACCTTGACGGTGATGACGTTGTCGCCGCCCCAGACGACGTAATCGGTTACGTCTGCCTCAAATGCGGTATAACCGCCCTTATGAGAGACAACGGGATTGCCGTTAAACCATACGTCGGCGGCATTGGCAACCGCGCCGAACTCGATAATTATCCTTTTGCCTTTATGCTCTTTATCAACTATGACGTGCTTGCGATAACAGGAGATAAATTGGTACATCTCCTCGTCAAAGTTATTGTAAGGTATCTCCTTAACAGTATGCGGTATGTCCACATTGACAAAAGCAGACTCGTCGGCGTCTGCCTTTATATACTTGTCGTCCCACTGCTCGCAGAACTTCCAATCGAAATTAATGCCTATCGCGCTCATAATACCCTCTTAATAATAAATATTATATATATACCATACCACAATTAAAGACGCCGTGGCAATACATAAATAAAACTAAGAGAATAATTATCTATATACCCTAATAGACCGATATATAAAAATACGGGATTGCGCATGCGCAATCCCGCAAATTTTTAACTGTTAACCGAGCTTATTAGATACCCTTGGTGTAGGTATTGGCTACGGTAATGTTGCCTACGGTCAAATACAGACCTTTCTGCAAAATCTCTTCATCAACAAGATCTCCAAGATTTAAGAATTCAACGCCACTCAAATTGTTAAGGAAATCCTTTAAGCTTCCTTCTATACCAAGGAAAGGCATAGCGATACCAAGCAACGAGTTAAGATCATCACCCGACAGGCCAACCTTAACGCCGGTGATGGTGGAGTTGATGCTACCGAAGAACTTGCCGTCCATCTTAGCGGTAACGTCCATCTTACCGAAGTTGATCCAACCAAGAAGTTTAGTGAAAGGATTTGTAGCATCAAACTGGTCAAGAATGGTACCGAGCGTAAGACCGGGATCGAATGGTTCAATAGCATTGATAGCATTCTTATACTTTGCCGGAAGCGAATTGTAAGTAGCATCCTCGTTCTCTTGTACAATCTTTTTGAGCAAGTCATCCAAAGTCATAGTAACTTCTTGCTCATTTTCAGTAATTGTTACAGAAGCATTCTTAAGCTGTGTATCATTGTTATAAGTGTCGGTTTCCATCATCTTCTTGACGGTGCACTTATTTCCGGCATAAGGCGTACCGACAAATTCGCCCAAGATAGCGCTCAATTTGCTTGACGCATCAACTACCGGCTTAAGCTCAAGACCTTTGATCATGCTCCAAATTTCCTGATTGCTTACAAGGTTGTTCTTAATGGGATCGAGCAAGAAAGAAAGAGTCTTTTCGAAAGAAGTGTTCTTGAGAGTGTACTCCTTGCTCTTATACTCGGCTCCGTCGCCTTCCATATTGATAATAGTCTGACCGAAGAAGACATCGTCTATCATGCCGTTGATATCGAGCTCTGTGCCCAAAATATCCGTTATCATACTCTTATATTGATCAATAGACTCAAGTATGGACAAGTCAATCTCTTCGGGAGCAGCGGTCAGTATCTCATGGCTGTCAAGATCGACGTCATAATACAAATCGATAAAGTTGTTAGCGTTAAGGAGCTTAATGCTGTGAAGGACAAGTGCTACGCCTTTCTGACCCTTTTTGTCTTCCTTAACGAAGGTATAATCCTTATTATACTCTATATCGATAGACAACTTAACATCGCCGATATTGTCAACATTAACGTCCTTAATCGCAGACACCCATTGTCCGTCTACAGGTATCCTAATCAGTCCAAGAATAGTCTTCAAATTACCAATAGCAATATTTACTATCGACGAGGAGCTTTCAGGCGTGTTGATAGCCAAATCGGATATGGTAACGTTGAGCTTAGAAGATACGCCCTGTATCTTACGGGTGATGGTTATCTTACCGTCAAGGGATATGTACTCATCGCCGTCTTCGCCGATGGAGAGTCTCAAATCCTTGATGTTGATAACGCTGGTAGCGGTACCGCCGTTCTTAGATACCTGCTTAGCCCAAGCGGCGTCTGCCTTCTCGACCGCGTTATTAGCTTTAACGCAACCGGCAAGACATATAGTCGCAACCAGACAAGCAACCAAGACAAGCGACATCAACGCTATGCTTAATTTCTTTTTCATAGTCTTCCTCCTTAAAAGATGACATTATTATATACATACATTATAAACGCTACGCCGCAGCTTTGTCAATAGGAAAATTATTAACTCCTAATCCACGCCGAGCATATAATCCGTGCTGCGGCGGAAAAGCTGCGCAAGGTCGATAAGCGCCTGAAAGCCCGGCTCTTTAAGTCCCCTTTCCCAGTTGCTCACGGATACCTGAGACACATTCATATATTTAGCAATATAAGTCTGATTGTAACCGTTGGCAATGCGCTCCTGCCTGAGTCTGTCGGCAAATTTCATAATAATCAAAGCTCCTTACTTATTAAACCGTACGGGCAATAGTCCCAAAACGATGCACTTATAGCGATAATTATTCGCTCTCTTCCTCAACCCGCTTACGCAAATCGGGCAATCAGTATACAACCTCGTCGAGATAGGTGGCAGCCATATCCGCCATATGGGTGAACATTGCAAGCGGATAGCTCTTATATGCGCCGCTTATCGAATAATCGCCCGCCTTTACCCTATTGTCGAATCCGCCCATATGCCAGTTGATGGCAAGCGCCTCTTCTCTGGTAAGTCGCATATATCCGTTGATGATATACACCGACTTCTCTCCGTGCCCGTAAGGCAGGGAATCTCTGACAGTATAATACGGAGCTTTCTCCCACCTGCCGTCTACTTTTACGTTGCGGAACTCCACTGCGTAAAAGTTGACCTTGCAAAGGTCGTGCAACAGACCGCATATAGCAACGCTCTCGTCGCTGATACCGAAGTCCTCGCCCTTAGCCCTGTGGTGCTCTACCATATCCTTGAGCCGCTCGTACACATTGATACTGTGCCTGCACAGACCGCCCTCGATATTGGAATGAAATCTCGAGCTGGCAGGAGCTACGAAAAAATCGCTCTTGTCAAGGTACTCGAGCAGAGCCGCGCCGCCCTCTCTGGTGATATTATTATTGAAGATTTCGGTAAACAACCGTTTATTAGCGACAGTATCCATAATATAGATTAATTGTAATGCAAAGCAAAAGGATTTGTCAATGTTTTTTTATTCCTCTTAGCTGGACACAGGTGCTAAGCTGTGGTAAAATTTCTCATTGATAAGACACAATAAATACGGAAGGAATTACCATGAACAGACTGTATCACGACACAACTCTGTCGGCATTGCTTGATAAAGACGCTTGCGCCGTACACGATATAATAAAGTGGGCGAGCGAGTACGGCATGAGCGGCAATATCGTCCGCTCTTACGTAGCGTATGCGCTGATAAAAGGCGAAAACGCCTTTTCCCTCTCATGCGAATACACGCGTAAGCCGAGCGAGGAGATGATACAGTACGCTCAGCGCGAACTGACGCCCATATACGAGCTTTTCCGCGCGCCCGCGCAAGAAACTCTCGGCAGCGAGTACGGAGCGATAGCGGAGAATTGGAAAAAGGTAAGTCGTCGCAGCCGCTCGGCTTTTGCCACCCGTATAATATCGCAACTGACGCGCAAGCTGTCGCGTTGCGAGAGCGCAAGACAATTCACACTTGCCTTATCCGACTTCTACAATACTCACGGCACGGGAGAATTTGCGCTTGATTACGCATTCCGCCTCGATGACGGCGGCACTCCTAAAGCGATATCTCTTGACGGCGTATTTACTTTCGATAAGCTAATAGGGTTGGACGCTCAAAAGTCCGCGCTGATAAGCAACACGCGCGCCATGCTCGCAGGAAAACGCGCCAATAACGTGCTGCTCTACGGCGACGGAGGAAGCGGCAAGACGACATGCGTAAAGGCATTGACGGGAGAATTCGGCGAAAAGGGGCTGCGCATTATCGAGATATACAGGCACGAACTAAGACATATCAACGCCCTTATCGACTCCATAAAAAACAGGGGCTACAAGTTTATACTGTTTATGGACGACTTATCGTTTGAAAACAACGAGACCGACTATAAGTATCTTAAAGCCCTTATCGACGGAGGCTTAGAGCCTATACCGCAAAATGTGGCGGTATACGCCACGTCCAACCGCAGACATATCGTAAAAGAGAGTTGGAAAGATAAAGAAGATAACGACGACGAACTGCACCGCGGCGATACAATCGAAGAAAAGCTCGCGCTTGCCAAGCGATTCGGGCTTAGCCTATACTTCCCCTCTCCCGACCAAAGGCAATACCTTATAATAGTGCGCGCCTTAGCGGAGCGAGCGGGAATAAAGGTGGATGCGCAGCTGGAAGCAGACGCTCTGAGATGGGAGCTGAGAGAGGGCGGCAAAAGCGGCAGGACGGCGGAACAATTCATAGCCTCGAGACTGCACCTATAAGGCAGTAGACACGATTATAGTTTTATCTAATTGATAACGTCGATTATCGAAATCTCGCACGCGCGGACAACTTCTCTATCGCATACCCGCACAATAAATATGCGCTTAGTAATATGCGCCATATCATAGGCGCATACGGGCTGCAATCTGCAAATATATTTTATAGACACAAACAGATTGATAAGGCGTATCTATTGATATTGATAATTATTTCAATAAAAATCTGCCTATCTTGCCTTTCGATAGTTTTGACTTAATGCTGTCGCACTTGAGTCGCACTTTTTCCCTGCTCTTCTTGGTAAGACGAAACATAAGAGCAAAGAAAGCCGCCGCGGACAGTATAAGCGACGCCGCGTGAAAGAATGCGAGCTCGCCGCCGAATACGGCATGTTCGATATATAGCGAAAGAGCGAATACGCCTATCGAAAACAAGCCTTGCACGGCTCCGCCGATAACGTTGCCGATACGCAGCGCAAACCTTATATAATATATCAGCCACAGCCCGAGACCGAGCCCCGCGCCGATTGCAAGGAATGCGGCAAGCTGCCTGCCCTGTCCCGCTACGGTATCGGCAAGAATCACTTAAGCAACCTCTTGAAAAAAGACGCGCCGCTCATACCCTTAGTGTACTTGAGCGAATAGAGCGCGCCGCCGATGTCCGCCTCGCCGCTCTCCACGTCCAGTCTGAGAATGTTGAGCCCCGCGCCGGTAATACTGAGCGTATTGCCCGCAACGGACGCAATTATCTCCTTGTCGCTAGAGTGGATAATCCCCGTAACGCCGCTTATCGTAAAGCCCTTGCCGAAATTTATCTTCATGCCGCCCGCTTTGACGGGGACGGACTTAGCCTTAAACTGCTCCATAAATCCTCCGATTATATTCGTCTGTCCATAGCGCAGACCAGTTCGTATTGCCGATAAAGCAAATCCTGCAACGCTTGCAGTTTAGCGGGCGCTCTGCCGCCGACGGCATCGCCGTCTATCTCCACGCACGGCGAGCACGGTACGCCAGACGACGTGATGATTACCTCGTCCGCCCCCTTAAGAGCATCGTACGTGATAGATACGTACCTGCAAGGTATATCCAGACTTTCGCATACGCTTATCAGATGAGCGCGCGATATGCCCGCAAGTATATTGCCGTCCGCAGGCGCGGTAAACAGCACGCCGTCTTTAATAATCGATATATTGCTGTGCGCGCACTCCGTAACCCGCCCGTCTTTCAAAAATATAGCTTCGTCGCAACCTCTGTCCGCAGCAAGCTCCGCGGCAAGCACGTTGGGCAAGAGGTTGATTGTCTTGACCGAGCACAAACCGTAACGGTTGTCGGGTAACGTAACCGCCTTGAGCTTAGCGCACGGCGGCGTAACGTCCTTAGGATACAGATATATCCATAGATTAGCCTTGCCGCCGCGCCAATTATGACTGCGCGTGCCGCTGCCGCGCGTAAACTGGATATATACAAATAGATTGGGACTGTCGGGCAACTTCACAAGTCGGCGCACCGTATCGGCAAGCTCTATCTTGCCTATCGGCGGCACAATCCCCACAGCATCCGCCGAGCGATACAGTCTGTCAATGTGCTCGCTCAAGGCGAATATTCCTCTTTCTACGCAATAAGTGGCGTCGTACACTCCGTCGCCGAAAAAGGACGCTCTGTCCGTAAACGGCACTTTCATATCGGCGGCGTCGCCGTATTCGCCGTTGTAGTAAGCAAGTTCTCGCATACTTTACGATATGCTTGATAGTCGGTATATATACCTATGCCAAGCGCATAAGAAATCGGCAGCCTACGCAATAATATGCCGTTTTAGAAAGAATAAACTATGCAAATATAATCAAGACGTCGATAACTGCCGCGCTATAATAAGAAAAGTAAAATCGGCGACATATCTAACTGCAAAAACCGTTGCGCTTATTCAACAGTAGATAAACGTGCAAAGAAACGAAGTCAAGTGATAAATGACAAGCATAAATGATCCGCGTCCAATAAAAATTCCGCCCCCTTAGGAGCGGAATGCTTTAGATTACTACAATCAATCTTGATTTTTATCCTTATCCTGCGTATCTTGCTCACTCTGCGCCGCATCGTTATCGGTCGATGCGTCCGCCGCGTCGTCATGGGCATTGTCGGTATTATCCGAATTAACATCCGACGACGGCTCAATATCTTCGCTCTCGGGCACGATATTGATAGCGGGATTGACCTCGGCAGGAGCGTCCTTGCGGTACACTTCCTTCTTGGCGTTGCGCTCGTCGATGGCTGCAATCACCTCTTCCGCGCTCTTGCCCTCGAAGAGCATATTGACCTCGTCGGTATAAATAGTATTCTTAGCGTAGAGCACCTTGACCATGTTGTCGAGTACGTTTCTGTTGCCGCGCAATATCTCAAGCGCGCGAGCGTACGCCTCATCGATAATCTTGCGTATCTCCACGTCGATTACTCCGCCCAGCTCTTCACTGTAAGAGTGCGTAGCGCCGAAGTCCTTGCCCAGGAATACCTCTTTATCCTGTCCGAGATATATATTGCCTATGGCGTCGGACATACCCCACTCGGTAACCATGCTGCGAGCTATCTGCGTAGCGCGCTGAATATCGTTGGACGCGCCCGTAGATACGTCGTGTATTACTATCTCCTCAGCCGCTCTGCCGCCGAGCATCATTGCAACGGTGTCGCTGAGCTTATTGCGGGTAACGTGGCTGTCGTCCGTCTCGGGACGGGTGAGCGTATAGCCCGCCGCCATGCCGCGAGGGATAATGCTGACCTCCTGCACCTCGTCGCAACCGTCGAGGAGCTTAGCAACAATCGCGTGTCCCGACTCGTGATATGCGGTAATGCGCTTGTCGGTCTCGGTAACTACGCGGCTCTTCTTCTGAGGACCTGCGATAACCTTATTGACGCCCTCGAGCAAGTCTTCCATGACAATGACTTTACGGTTGTTTCTTGCCGCGAGTATGGCTGCCTCGTTGAGCAAATTCTCGATATCGGCGCCGCTGAAGCCGCTGGTCATGCGCGCAAGCACCTTGAAAGATACGTCGGGCGCAAGCGGCTTGTTGCGGCTGTGCACCTTGAATATCGCCTCTCTGCCCTTGACGTCGGGGAGATTTACGTATATCTGTCTGTCGAATCTGCCCGGTCTTAACAATGCGGGATCGAGTATGTCCGCCCTGTTGGTTGCAGCCATGATAATGATGCCGTCGTTCTTCTCGAAGCCGTCCATCTGTACAAGCAACTGGTTGAGCGTCTGCTCGCGCTCGTCATGACCGCCGCCCAGTCCCGCGCCGCGCTGACGTCCTACCGCGTCTATCTCGTCGATAAACACTATGCAGGGCATATTGCGCTTAGCTTGGTCGAATAAGTCTCTCACTCTCGCCGCGCCCGTACCGACAAACATCTCTACAAAGTCAGAGCCGCTTATCGAGAAGAAAGGCACGTTGGACTCGCCCGCGACAGCTTTAGCAAACAGCGTCTTACCTGTTCCGGGAGGACCTACGAGCAATACGCCCTTAGGCACTCTCGCGCCAAGGCCTGTGAACTTTGCGGGGCTTTTGAGAAACTCTACTATCTCCTGCAGCTCTTCCTTCTCCTCTTCCGCGCCCGCTACGTCGTCGAATCTTACCTTGACGTTCATATTGACGCGCGCCTTTAGCTTGCCGAAGTTCATCGCCTGCTTATTCGCGCCCGCGCTCTGACGGAAGATGAAGAATATGACTATGCCCAGCACGATTACAAGCCCTATAGGCATGATAATGCTGGTGATGGTGGAGCTGCTCTCGGGATTGTTGTATCTTACGGTAACAAAGGAGGAAAGACTGCCATCTATTGTATCAACGACGGTGCCTGCCTCGTCCTTTATATCAATCTTTATTTCGGTATTCTCAAGCGAATATCTATACGGAAGCTGCGCATAATAATCCGCTCTGCCCGAAGGCTTCTTATAGAACTCGTCTACGCCGTACTTGCTGCTTGTGGTGAGAATGTACGCGGTATATCCGCCGCTGACGTATATCGCCTTAACTTTGCCTTCCTCTATCATCGACACGAGCGAATTGCGGTCGGCGGAATTGAAATCTATCTCGGCAGGACCTCCCGTATTAAAAAGAAGCCACAGCATCAGTCCGATAAGTACGACAACCAACACCGTGAAAACGATCCTGAATATTTTCTGATTACGAGTCACTGTAGTCTCCCAGTTATATAGTCTGCATTAATAATAATATATTTCCTGCACTCAGTCAAGTAAATAAAGTTTTACCCTATGCCGCCGCAGACTTCACGGAGTCGCCACCGCCTTGTAAGAAATGCCCGCAGACGCCGCCTGCGCGCCTATATATCTTACTAATGCGTGCACGGTTGCGGCAGCTTTTTCCGCCATCGTTTCTATAAAGCGCACGCTTCCGCTCGCGAGTGTGGCAAAGTTGTCCTCAGACCGCTCGCCCACTACCGCAAGTACGCCGATGTCGCCGATGGGATTGCCGCTCCTGCCCAGCGCCTTGCCTGGGCGCAGTCCGTTGCCGACTACCTTGATTTTCCCCACGTCGTCCTTGTCGCCGAGCGCGGCATCTACCGCTATTACTATATCTCCCGCATGACAGGCGCGCAAAAGCTGCTCGTATACATCCAACTTGCACGCGTTGATATTGCCCACGCTGTCGCCGTATACGTAGCAATCTATGCCGTCTGCTTTAAGTATGTCGCCCACTCTCGGACCGACGCTGTCCCCTACTACCTTCATAGTGCCGATGCACATCACTACCACTTGCAATTTGTCCATGATTAGGTTGTTGACAGCAAGCAAGTCGTTTATACCGATTAATTCTAAGAGCAACTAATTTTTACGCTAACGATTGACTACGCATAAAGTATAAAATATAATATTGTGGATAATAATCTGTCGGGAGGTCGCAACTATGACTTATCTTTTATCATCAGTGTCAGCCGTTTCTATAGTAGCTGCGGTAATATTTGCGGTGTGCCTTCTGATAGGCTTGTGGAAAGGACTGCTGCGCACTGCGCTGTCGATAGTAGTGCTCGGCGCAGGTATCGGATTGACCGCGCTCGCCGCTCCTAAATTGCTGCAACTGATAGCCGAGAAAAATTATTTCAATCAATCTTGGCTGACGCCTTTTCTTGCAGAGATGCTCGTGTTCGTGCTCACCTTTGCGGTATTCGTGGCGGTGCTTAGCATTATCAAGGCTGTCATACTTAAATTATTCAACAAGCTGGGCGCGCTCAAACTCACCAACCGACTGCTCGGCGCGGCTCTCGGCGGCGTAATAGGCTTTTTTATAGCGGGCATCGTAATATACGTAGCCGTTACCGTAATACAGCAAGTCAAGCAGCTTACCGTAGAGGAAGCTGTGGCTACGCTCGATCCCTTCGCCGCATGGATGTACAAGGCGGATGTCTTCTCCAAGATAGTAGCCGCGCTGTCGAAAGTTACTGCTGTTAATTAATCCTAAGCAACCAACTTTTTAGATATTATCCGTTAGTTTGCATAATCTGCCGCATGTCGCAATTAATCGTTATTCAATATACGCAACGTCTAATACGTTAATAGGCAGCGCGACAATGCTGATGAAATAAGAAAGGCGGCTTAATCAAGCCGCCCCTGATAAGTAATTTAATTATCTATGCCTTATATCCCCACACCACCGACACAGATTCGGCTAATTCATAGCTGTCATTGCCATAGCGCATATATTTGCTCCAATTCTCATCCCAACCGCTCGGCTTACTCTCTGCCACGCAATATACCGTAAGCATAGGATTCTCGCCGAAGATGAACTCGCCCATTTGCTCAACGCTGTTGGGTATTACGATGCTCGACAGTGATAGGCAACCAAAAAAAGCATAACTGCCTATCGATTTAACGTTGCTTGGCAAAGCAATGTTCGGAAGTCTAATGCAGTTGACAAAAGCACTATCGCCAATAACTCTAATGCTGCCGGGCAATGTAATATCCGTTAGTCCACTGCAGTCGGTAAAAGCATGTTCGCCTATACTTGTAACCCCATTGGACATAACGACTCTCTCTAATGATGCACATCCGTTAAATGCCCACTCTTCTATAGTCGTTACGCTGCTTGGCAGTGTGATACTTGTAAAACTTCTACGATCTGCAAATCCCCGTATACTCTCAACGCCTTGAGGTACAACTATATCTCCTTGTATGTTATAGGGCACAAATACGATTTTATCAAGCGACTTAGTGTACAGTATACCGTCTATCACTACAAAATGGTTATTATGCTCATCAACGCTTATCTGCTCCAACTGTTTGCAAAAATCAAACGCCTCAGGTCCTATATACTCAACACTTGCGGGGATATGCAACGTACTGATAGCAGCTCCACCGAATGCCGAAAAGCCTATTATCTTAAGCGTAGAAGGCAGATTGACATCAGTCAAATCATAACAGTTGCCTAATGCCCACGCGCCTATGACCTCAAGCCCCTCGGGCAAGACAACTTGAGTTAATGTCTGACAGGTGTAAAAGGCATTAAACGATAACGACTTGACCTGAGACGGCACGACAAACCTGCCGCTCAAGGTACGCGGAGCAAAATGCAGTACCGACATATCCTTGGAATATAATACGTTATCCACGCTGCAATAATGTAAGTTGTCCTCGTCAACCTCGATTACGGATAAATTATCGCTCTCGTGGAAGCTAAACGACGTTACTCTCTCAACGCTTGCAGGGATATAAATCTCGCTGAGATTGTCGCATACAGGGAAAGCAAAGTCCTCTATCTCTTTAAGCTGAGAATCGCGTTCGAAAATAACTGATTGCAAGCTACTGACATAGAATACATAGCTGCCAATGTATTCCACGGAAGAAGGGATCGTAACCGTATCTATCTCGGTTAGCGAAAATGCGCACATGGCTATCTCCGCCACTCTCGCGCCGCCCAAGCTATTAGGGATAACGACGTCCGTATCCTGCCCTTCATACCTTACAATATACGCCTTATCTGCGCGCACTACATATCTCAATCCATGCTCTGTTACTTCGCTGTTATAATTGTATATAACAGGTCTTTCAAGTGGATTGGCGGCAAACATATTGCAAATATCCTCGTCTTCTGCAATCTGACTGAACTCCGCCTTGATTACTAAGTTATCGCACTGAGCAAAGGCATCGACGCCCAAAGGGAATATCACGTCTTCATAGTCATTGCCGTGATAGATTTCCTCGGGAGCATACGTTACCCTCATACTCGCGGGCAATACAATCTCGTCCAATCCCTTACAGCCGTAGAAAGCAGCCGCAGCGACAAACTTTACACAGTCGGTCAACTCTATATCTTCAATTCCGCTACAACCGTAAAACGCACCCGCGGGTACCGTATACGTCCTCACGGTTACACTTTTAAGCGATGCGGGGATATAATAAGTCTTAGGTGATATATCGTTGCCGTCCGCATCGACGCAGCAGTCTGTCTTGACGCCGCCATCATACGCCGACGAGCCGAATATGTAACCGATATGTCCCTCGTCCTCTCCGCCTATTACGGGTAGCGTGATAGCTGCAATACCCTTGCAACCTGCCAGTGCTCCCCCGCCTATGCTTGTTACGCTGTCCGGTATTACTATGTCGGTAATGCCGATATTATTAATCAGCGCAGCGTCGCCTATGGCTACGACAGCCCTACCGCCTATTGTTGCAGGTATCGCAATACTGCCGCTTAGTGTCTCGCGCGCTCCGATTATCTTATAGCCGCCCTCGACTTCCTCCACAATAAACATCGACTTGGGCGTCTTAGCGTATACTGCGGTAACCGTAATATCTTCGGTAATGTTACCGAAGTCTTTATCCCACTCCACAAATGTATACGAATACTCGTCGTCATCGGGCTTAGCCGTGTCCGAAGGCGGAATAGCCGGCTTGCCTTTCTCTACCTCTTGCACCGTAGTTTCGCCATCGCCGTACACGAACGTTACCTTATACTTGATAGGAGTATCGTTACCGCCACACGCCGCAAGAAGCAGCGTAACGCTCAATATACAGCACACTGCGATAATTAAAGCCTTCTTCATATTTCTCTCTCCTCTTATTATGTTTTCGGTTGCACTCGCAATATGTTAACGTAACGAATATGATAATTAGCTACTGCTTACAAATTATCGAAAGTAAACGTATCCTTAAGCGTAGACCACTTGCAATCCTTATCGCTCAAGATAAGCGGGGTGCCGTCCTTAAGAGTATAGCCGCAGGCGTCCGCGCTGCCTTTATACTCGCCCAATACGCCCCAGTCTATGCCTACGGCAGGATCATTCCAAGCAAGTCCGCCCTCGTCCCCGGGGTGATAGAAGTCGGTAACCTTATAGCAAAACTCCGCGACGTCGCTCAGCACCAAAAAACCGTGAGCAAATCCCTCGGGAATATAAAACTGCTTTTTGTTTTCCTCGCTCAGCAAGACGCCGTACCACCGAGAATACGTCTTACTGCCCTTGCGCAAGTCGACCGCGACATCGAATACCTCGCCTTTCACAACGCGCACGAGCTTGCCTTGCGGATACTGCTTCTGATAGTGCAAGCCGCGCAGCACTCCTTTGACGCTCATGGACTGATTGTCTTGCACAAAGTCCATATTCAGCCCCGCCTCAGCCATATCGCGCTTATTGTACGTCTCAGTAAAATAACCGCGACTATCGCCGTAAACTGCAGGCTCTATGACGGCAAGTCCCTCGATAGGGGTAAAAGAAACCTTTATCTTTCCCATTAATAATCTATCTCCTTAAGATATCTTGTAAGCGCGTCGCGCCAATCGGGCAAGGGGGTAAATCCGCTTGCTATAAGTTTACTCTTATCAAGTCTGCTGTTGAACGGTCTTGCCGCCTTGCTCAAGCCGTACTCCTTAGTAGTAACGGGTATGACCGCGGTCTTATATCCCGCGGCTTTGAATATCTCTTTGGCAAAATCATTCCAGCCTATATATCCGCCCTCGTTGGTGGCGTGATAGCAGCCGTACTTGTCCGTCTCTATCATGTCTACCAGTAGCCGCGCCAAGTCAAAAGTATATGTAGGCGTACCTATCTGGTCATTGACTACGCGCACGCTGTCGCGCGCCGCGCCCACCTTAAGCATAGTCTTGACAAAATTATTGCCGTGCGCGCCGAATACCCACGCGATACGCACGATAAAATGCTTGTCCGTAATACGCGTTACTGCAAACTCGCCGTCGAGTTTACTCTGTCCGTATACGTTAAGCGGCTTATAATCCTTACAATCCGCTGTCCAAGGCTTATCGCCCTGTCCGTCGAATACATAATCCGTAGATATGTACATCATCTTGGCGTCAACACTCTTGCACTCGCGCGCAATATTTTCTGTGCCAACGGCATTGATAAGATGCACCTTCTCCCTGTTGTCCTCATCCTCCGCCGCGTCGACAGCGGTCCATGCGGCGCAATGTATAACCGCATCGGGCTTTACGGAAGCGATGACGCGTGCAACGCTGTAGGAATCGGTAATATCCATCTCCTCAATGTCTACCCCTATTGCTTCATGTCCGCGCCGTTTCAACTCCTGCACTGCGTCGTGTCCGAGCTGTCCCTTTACGCCGGTAACCAATACTTTCATATACCTACCTTATCCTTATAAATATATATAAGCGCTCAATCAATCCAATCGATTAAACTAAAGTCGAATCATGCTTGATTTTTCGACTGCAACTCCGCTTCTCAATGTAGACCGAGCCGTAACTCGATTTCACTTGCATAAGCACAAAAGCCGCGCTATGATATACAGCCGTCGGTTTGCAACAGGCGCCCGCAGATATATAGCGGGGCATATAGCACGATTGCCACGTATCAGCCGCGATTACCGTACATCTTTTCGTAATAGTCGCGGTACTCTCCCGATACTATCTCTTCCCACCAGTTGCGATTATTGAGATACCAATCCACCGTCTTGCATATACCGTCAGAGAATTTGGTCTCGGGCAACCAACCCAACTCGGCGTGAATCTTGGCAGGATCTATGGCGTAGCGCATATCGTGTCCCTTACGGTCGGTAACGTAAGTAATCAAGTCCTCGCTCTTTCCCAATAGGCGGCATATGGTCTTGACAATATCGATATTGCGCATCTCGTTATGTCCGCCTATATTGTATACCTGTCCCACTCTGCCTTTATGAATAATCAAGTCGATTGCCTTGCAATGGTCCTCTACGTACAGCCAATCGCGTACGTTTTCGCCCTTGCCGTATACAGGCAACGGCTTATCCGCAAGCGCGTTGACTATGGTAAGCGGAATTAGCTTTTCGGGGAAGTGATAAGGTCCGTAATTGTTGGAGCAACGGCTTATGCTCACGTTAAGCCCGTAAGTCCTGTAATAAGCGAGCACAAGCAAATCCGCCGACGCTTTACTGGACGAATAAGGGCTGCTCGTATGCAAAGGCGTCTCCTCTGTGAAAAACAAATCGGGACGATCGAGAGGCAAGTCGCCGTACACCTCGTCGGTGGATACCTGATGATAACGCTTAATGCCGTACTTCAGACACGCGTCCATAAGCACGGACGTGCCGATGATATTAGTCTGCAAGAAAATGCTCGGATTATCGATACTCCTGTCAACATGGCTTTCTGCGGCAAAGTTGACTACCATATCGGGCTTTTCTTCCTCAAATAGCGAGTACACCGCCTCGCGGTCGCATATATCAGCCTTTACAAATCTGAAATTGCCGTTACCCATTACAGACTTGAGCGTAGAGAGATTGCCCGCATAAGTGAGCTTGTCCAGACAGATTATACGATAGTCGGGATACTTGCCCAGCATATGGAATATGAAGTTGCTGCCTATAAATCCCGCTCCGCCTGTTACTATAATATTCATAATCAATTATCCTCCTTTATACCCGCAATCTTTTTCAGATGCGCGCCGTACGGCGACTTGCCGTAACTTTTCGCAATCAAGGCAAGCTCGTCCTTGCTTATCCAGCCGTTGCGGTATGCTATCTCCTCGGGCGCGGCGATAGTTACGTCCTGACGTTGCGACAACACGCGCACGAATTCTCCCGCCTCGAACAAGCTGTCCATCGTACCCGTGTCCAGCCATGCAAAACCTCTGTCAAGCAACTGAGCGGTAAGGTCGCCGCACTCAAGATACAGTCTGTTGATATCGGTAATCTCAAGCTCTCCTCTGGCGGAAGGGCGTATGCTCTTAGCAAACTCAACCGCGCGGTTGTCATAAAAATACAGCCCCGTAATGCAATAATTGGATTTAGGCTGCTCGGGCTTTTCCTCCACGGACAACACGTTGCCGTCCTTATCAATCTCTACTATTCCAAAGCGTTGCGGATCCTTGACGCCGTAGCCGAATATCGTAGCCTTGCCTTTAGCCGCGCTACGCCCCGCTTCCTTAAGCATTCGCGAAAAGCCGTGCCCGTAAAAAATATTGTCGCCCAATATCATAGCCACGCTGTCGCCGCCGATGAATTCCTCTCCTATCAAAAAAGCCTGCGCCAGTCCGTCGGGAGAGGGCTGAACGGCATACGAAAGGCGTATACCGAGTTTAGAGCCGTCGCCGAGCAACTCCTCAAACCTCGGAGTATCGGTAGGCGTGGATATAATCAAAATATCCTTAATGCCCGCCTCCATAAGCGTAGACAGCGGATAATAAATCATCGGCTTGTCATAGACAGGCAAAAGCTGCTTGCTCGTAACGAGCGTGAGCGGATAAAGTCTCGTGCCGCTGCCGCCGGCAAGGATTATACCTTTCATTCTTCTTTAACCCCCTTTTTACGATTAAATATAAGTTTACAGGTTGTGATAATCGACTTATAATTGACTGCGCAATATAACGCAAATAATCCGGCGTACACAAGACAACCCATCCACAGATTGAGCAGACTTGCCGCCAGTATAAAGCCCACAGTCATGATAATCTCCAAAATAAAATCCTTAATAATCTTCACCTTAATAACTCTCAACACACATATCTCGGACAATATGGAATTGAACATTATCACTCCTACCACGCTGATAAGGACCGCAAACAGATTATTAAATACGTACGCGCTCAAAGTGAACGCAACGGCGCCGAGCGCAATGGATATGAGATTGACTATCAGCATTATCTTTTCTTTTCTGAACACTTTAAGATAATTGTTAGTAAGCAGGCTCACCTTGGACGAATAGATTATAATAGGCAACAATACGCCCAAATATACAAGTGAATCGGAGTACTTGGGCAACCACATATTGAGTATCCAACTGCCGAGGAAATAGAATAGCATGCAAATGAAAAGCAGCGGAGACAAAATGCCGCGAATATTTTTATACATCTGAGGCAACTTGTCCTCTTCTATACGCTTTAGCGAAGGGAAAAGCACCACGCTGATTGCCGTAATAAATACCAAGAACAGATTGGATACACTAAAAGCAAACGATACCTTGCCGAATACAAGCTCGTCCCAACGCCACTGAATTATCATCTTGGCGCCGCCCACGATTAACAATGCAGACCAGTTGGCAAGCATGAGCAGTATTCCCGAGGAGATATTATCCTTCATCTCCTTAAAAGCGTCTTTTATCTTGAGCGACTTGCCGAAATAAAGCCCTCTGTTGAATATAAAGCCGATTACTATACCGATCGCGTCGCCTATCAAGTCGGCTATGCAGTACCAGTAGAAATTATTGACCTTGCACACCAGCAATATCACGACGGTAAGTCCGTACGTAAGACGCTGCGCAATAGTCAAAATTGCGTACTTGCTTATCCTATTGGTTATCTGGAACATATAAGAGCTGTACGTTACCATATTTTTGGTAATTACGGCAGCCGCTACGAGTATTAGAATATATTTATATTCCCCGCCTACGGCAAAGGCGGATACCGTAGCCATTATCAGCGTAACCGCAGAGGTAAAAAACAGCAGTATCTTGAATTGCGAGCGCAGTCTTGCCCGCTCCAGCTCCTCGTAATCGTACTTAGAATATCTCAGCACCAGTCCGTCCAGCAATCCGAAATGCAGTATCCCCACGTATCCGGCATAGAGGACGTATACCTGCCAGTACGCATACTGATACTCGTCGATTATCTTGGGGACGACGAGATTGAGTATTACGCTCACTGCAAGCGATATGATCTGCGCCGTTATCGAAACGATAACGTTGGTCGCAAATTTTTTTGTAGTTATTCTTTGTGCCACGGTTTAATTAGCTACCTGTTTTCTCATATCTTCTATCGTCTCGGCAAACATCTCTTTGAGCCCCTTCCTTGCCTTCCAGCCCAAAGCCGCAAGTTTAGCCGACGATAAATCCATCTTTAGCGTAGGCGCATACCCAAACAGCGATATATCCTGCTCCTCGATACGCACGCTGACTTTTCCTGTGCCGAAGTTGTCCGCAACAAGGCGCGCCATATCGTAAATCGAGCAATACGTGTCTTCGTTGGCGGCATTATACGCTTCGCCCGCCTTGCCGTCGAGCAATACGGTGAGTATCGCGTCGGTAGCGTCATCCGTAGATAGATAGTTGCGCATTGTCTCGCCCTTGGTCTTAAGCACTATGTCCCTGCCCTCGATAACGCATCTTGCAAACTCTGCAAATACGCGCTTATCATTGTAAGATACGCCCCTGCCGAACGTCTGGGTGAGCCTTACGACCTTAGCATTTACGCCGTACTGCGACGCATACGCGGCGCACAGGCATTCACACGCCCGCTTAGCCTCGGGATAGGAAGAGCGCGCCTGCATGACGTCAAGATAAGACGCGGACGTCTCATATACCTTGTGCTCAATCGTCGGCGAGCCGTAAACTTCCATAGTGGACAGATATACCAAGCCGCGCGCATTGTTGACTTTCGCAAACTTCAATATATTCTCAGCCCCTGCAAAGATATCCGTAATGACATCGACGGGGCTGTCTATAAAATCCTTGCTTGCAGTATGCGACGCACAATGTATAATGTAATCAACGCCCATATCTTCAATTTTCAGATTGCACACGTCGCATACGATGTAGCGCAGATTATCTTTATGTAGTCCCTCGAAAGCCTTGCGCGCTTTAAGCTCATTGCGGACTAAGGCATATACCGTAATAGGCTGCTCTAAGTCATAAGAAAGCAGGCGAGCTACTATATCCCTGCCTATCAATCCGCTTGCGCCGGTAACAAGGACCGACTTGCCCTTAAGACGAGATATGTCCATTACTCTTATTCCTCCGCGCCGTATATCTGCGCATTTTCCTTAGCTTCCAATATAGCTCTCATCGCATAATAATCGTCGGGCGTAGTAATCTTGATATTGTCGTACGGACCGTCTACCATATACAGCTTGTACCCGTATCGATTCATAAGAGTGCATGAGTCGACGGTGTCGTACACGTTGTCGCTCATCGCTTTTTCATGAGCGGTCAAGATGTCGTCAAGATAAAAGCTCTGCGGAGCCTTTGCTACACGCGAGTTATCTCTTAGAGGGACTTGCTCTACGCAACCGTCCTTATCGGTAACAACTATCGTCTCCTTGACAATGCCCGCGGTAATAGCACTGCCGTGCGCTTTGACGCAGGCAATATTTTCGGAGAGCAACTTGCTGTTAATGAGCGGACGCACGCCGTCATGGATAAGCACGATTGCCTTCTCGCTGCCCGCAACGTCTCTTGCCGCGCACAGACCGTTATATATGGATAATTGCCCCGAGCTGCCGCCTGCGACAATCTTTCTAACCTTGGTAATCCCAAATTTATCTATCTGAGAGCGCAGATAATCTATCCACTCCTCTACGCAAGAGATAACGACTGCGTCTATGTCCGCATTGTTCTCAAAATGTTCCAGCGTATGAATAATAATAGGCTTGCCGAAAATCTCAAGAAACTGCTTGGGCTTGTCCTTACTGCGCATTCTACTGCCTACTCCGCCCGCAAAAATCACACCGATATTCATTTTATTTTCCCCCGTTTAGCTCTTTTACGCCTTATGCCCGTTCCGTCGCCGCCGTATACCGCAAGATATACTGCAGTGAGCCAGAATATCTCATAAAAAAGTCCGAGATGGAACCTTCTAAACAGCTGCTCTGCTATAGGATAAAAAATTATGGGATAAATAAGCGCGCAATACATTAGCCATGAATAGCTATATTTATTTTTCTTGGTTTTGAGATACAGCCACTCATAAAACATACCGGTAATAAAAGGAAAAATCACCATGCCGAAGCATCCGAAATCTTCTACATACGGCTTAAACGCAGAATAAATATTTGAGCTATATGTAAACCCGCTTGAAGTTGTATACTCTATGAAAGGATCAAACCTGTTGTTTTGCACAAGATCGCCGAAGTTGATCCCAATAGGCTCAAGTATGCTCTGCAATGAACCCAACAAAGTTTGAAGAGTGGACACGCCGTATTGAGGAGCGTCGTTATATGTCCCGAGCCACATGTTGAAATTGTATAATCCCGAACCGCCGTAAATGCTGAGCGAATGGAATATATCCGATTTATATTCCTTCATCTTGCCCATGATAAAGAACACTACAACCATTAGTAAAAGCAATACCAAAACACACTGAACTATGCGCATATTTACATTGTTTTTCTTACTGTTTTCTCTTAAGAATAAAACAAAAAGACAGATAAAATAAATTGCGTATCTAAGGAAAATATTCCTATCTGTTGATACTAATACGAGCACGCCGAATGCCGCAATAGGTATAAGCAACTTGATTATACTTACTCCGTCTTTGCCTGAAAACAGTCGTTGAAACAATCTAAAAGTATTAATGTACGCGATAGCGACAACGATTTCTCTCATCTGCACAAATATTGTACCGGGGCTGTAACCGCCAACCGTATTGTCATATATTTGTCTAAGTTTCCCTGTAATTGAAGGCACATCGGAAACAGATATAAAAAGCTTAAGAACATAGCCAAGCATGCAGATAATAGAAACTATTATAAATAGTTCTGCAGGATATCTTCTCTTAATATTAGTCTGTTTAACGGGAAGGCGCGCGTTGAGTATTGCACATGCATCTTGCTGAGGAGACAATCGTCTCACGACAGCCGCGCCCACGCCCCAAGCAAGCAATGCGCAAAGTATGAATACAATAAATGTGCCGCTGATCTTAACTTCCCACTTAGAATAATTAAGAACGACAATAAAGAAAGATGCCGTTATGGCAAGGCAAAACAAAAACCAAGGCGAAAGTAAGTCTCTCTTGCTTATCAGATAAGCAAAAGCAACAACGATTGCAAATAGAGCCAATGCCAAAAACGCCATATCAGAACAACCCCAACACAACTTTCATAAAAAAGCCTAAGCGACTCTCGCCCGTATAGGAGCGCAGTACCTTTCGATTTCTCAAGACAGCGAGTTTACCGCTTGCACATGCCTTGACAAGAGGACAGTCGGAGGTGAACTCGGGAAACTTGATAAGAAGCTCTTTAGCAAGCATGCTCCTCCCGTTACGGTACTCTTTATGAAAAGCCTTCTTCATCCTTTCTTTACATTTTTTCTTCAATCCGCCGTCATACGCGCCGACGACGTTATTGCCATGCTGACGATACTTGATAAAAGAGCGGTTATCGTAAGCAATTCCGCCGCACAACGAGCCTACTGCTGCCACCCAGACGTCATGAATCCTATTCCTAAGCAAAGTCTTGGACGGACGGCGGCTATCATCAACCATCAACTCTCGCAATGCAGAAGTCAATACCATCGTACACCCTGCAATCATATTCTTAGACAGTATCTGTGCAGGCTCGAGATAAATATACTTCTCCTCTGCATATCTAAGCCCCATAGAGTTACCGTCTATATCAACGCACTCTTGATTGGAGCCGTAAAGCGCCTTGCCCGACTCTTGCAACAATTTAACCGCCTCTATAAGTTTATCTTCTTCCCATATATCATCTTGATCGGCAAAGGCATAATAATCATATCCCGAAGGCGCAGTATACATTAGCTCCATAAAGCTATTGCCTACGCCCACATTGTCGCAATAATAAACAGTAATTCCTCTTTCTTTAACGTAAGTATCTAATATATCTTTAGTGCTATCCGAAGAGCCGTCGTCTCTTATATACAGCGATACTTCCACGTCTTTTTGCGCAAGAATACTGTCTATCTGCTCACAGATAAACTTTTCTCCGTTATATGCGCTCATAAGTACCGCTACGCTGCTCATTACTCGTTGCTCTCCTTGTAATATGCCGTAAAAGTATGGTGCGATACGCGCTTGTCCTCAGGCGGCAACTTCATATAATCACCGTATATACTGCCTAAATACTTATCGTAAGCGGCGATTGCATTAAACTCATAATCTTCAAATGGAAGTTTGACGTAATTTGTAAAAACTTCCTGCGGCAATATTTCCTTCTCACGATATGAACCTCCCACCGCCGCGGCAAATTTAACGTTGTCGAAATCAATAGCCGAATATCTTTTAACAATAGACTCATATAGCTTGCGCTTGTTGGCAAATCTGCTCAATATAAACATGCCGAATCTGAACGGCTCGAGATACCACCCGTGTGTCTTCGAGCGGAAAAATCTCTTCCAATTAGCGGCTACTAATAGAGCCCGCTTAAACGATGTCGCTCTAAAAGTCTTAACTGCCTTATTGTACGTATTAGCTAAGCCGTCTATAACAAATACGTCAATAGATACGCCTTCCTCCTGCTCGCCTTTGCAGATATTATCGTCTTTAAGTACGGTATCGGGGTTATAAACCTTTGCAGACATGTCGAGATAAGACTTGTCCGTCTCGTAACTTCTCACCTTAAATGGCAAATCTTCATGCTCTATCGCATACTTGATAAAAGCATCATAATCGGGACGGGGCATCATAATATCTATATCGTCATCCCAAGGTATATAGCCTTTATGCCGAATCGCGCCGAGAAGCGTACCTCCGCCCATCGAGTATCTAAAGCCCTCTCTCTCACAGATCTCGTGTACGGAAGCAAGCAAGCGAATCTGTATACGCTTCAACTCCTCTAATCCTATCTCATTACCCGACATAATAGTTTCCACTTTCTCCTTGTGCTACGCGGATATAATCCGCGCCCCGCTCTTCAGTTTACAAGACACCCATGCTAATCAATTGCCTCTGTAAGCACCGGCGGTCTCTTGTGAATCAACTTGAAAAATACGAACTTGCGCAACCAGCTCGGCATAATACATACGATGAATTGAATAAAATTCGTTTTACTGTATTGAGCATGCGAAATAAAGCCAGTCTTGTATATCATCTTACGCGTACGCTTATATTTTTTGTAATAGCTAAGCCCTCCGCGCCGAGCTATCATGTCCCTATTAGTGCGTACTTTGCACAAATAACTGTCAATATTCATACATATTGCTCCGTGTTGCAGCATGTCCACCCACAGCATATCGTCTTCCATAAGCGGAGCATCCTTATAGTTGCCAGACTCGAGCACCTTGCTCTTACGGAACATAACAGTAACATGATTGAACGCGCTGCGACTCTTTTGATACTGCGCTATCTCCTCTTGAATAAGAGGCACTCTGCGCTCGGCGACAAACTCGTTCTCGTCCTCTTCAAACTCTATTATATGACCGCCGCATATATCAAGCTCGGGATTTTGCTCGAATTCTTTAAGTTGTAACTCAAATCGATTACGCACAGCGATATCGTCTGTATCCATTCGCGCGATAAGCTCGCATGAGCACTCGGGCACGCCGTGAGCGAGTGCCAATCCCAACCCCATATTAGTATTAAGCTGTATCTCTTTTATCGTGATGTCGTCGTAAGCAGAATACTTGCGAATCACCTCTTCAAGCTCAGACGTAATTGGACCGTCCTTGACTATCACCCACTCATCTGCCTTGACTGTCTGATCGTAAATGCTTGCTAAAGCTCTGTCTAAAAATTCAGGTCGCTCCTTGCAATACACCGACATCAATACGGAAAATTTTATCTTGTTATCGCTCATTTTCTGCCCTTATACTCAACGCTGCCGCACTAGTCTATCTTCTTTATTAGCTTTCGAAGAAAGAATTATATACACGCACGCGCATTTCGTATAATTTTATATATTATATTATCAAGTATATCACAGTAAGGAAGAATATTGCAAGGGGCGCATATCGTTTGCCGAAAATTAATATAGCTTGTAAGTAAGAATAAAAAGACGCGCAAAAACCTTGCGCGCCTAAAGGACATATTATCAGCAATTCAATAATTAATAGCTACAACTCTATCCGTCTGCAATTTGCTTAGTTAATTACTCGCAAATTACCTTACCGATAGTTTTGAAAATCAATCCTATGTCGTAGAAAAAGCCTGCTTTTTCGATATATTTCAGATTAAGCTCGAGCTTAGCGGGCATGATTTCTTGTATATATTTACTTTCCGGATCCTCGTTGCCGTCGAGCAGATCGTTCTCGTTGCGGAATTCAATAGAAGCCAAATCGGTAATACCGGGCTTGACGCTTAAAACGCGCCTCTGCTCGTCATTGTACATCGCCACATATTTAGGCACCTCGGGACGAGGTCCTACAAAGCTCATCTGACCGATAAAGACGTTGAATAGTTGCGGAAGCTCGTCTATCTTGGTCTTGCGAATGAATTTGCCTACTTTCGTAATGCGGTTATCGCCGTCGGTAGTTATCTGCATACCCTTTGCTTCGGCATCGACTACCATAGAGCGGAACTTCATAATCTTAAAGTGCTTACCGCCTTTACCTACGCGCTCCTGCTTGAAAAGTACGGGGCCCTTTGACGAGCACTTGATAGCAATAGCCACTATTATGAATATCGGCGATAATAGCAATATGCCGAAAAACGAGCTGAACAGGTCAAAACAACGCTTGAAAAATCTATACACCGACAATCTCCTTGAGTTTAGCAGCTACGTACGCGACTTCCTCATCTGTAAGCAAAGTATGCAGAGGAAGCGTTATTTCGTTACGGTATAAGTCGTAGGCATTGGGATAATCGCTTATATTAAAGCCCAACGCCTTATATCCCTCAAACATCGCAAGCGGCTTGTAATGCACGTTGGTAGCGATACCCGCCTGAGCCATTTTTGTAATTATTTCGTTGCGACGAGCCTCGTCAATGCCGAGTATACGCGTGATATATAGATGTCCGCTGCCGATACTATCTCTCGTATCGTGCGCTATCGGACGGATAGACGTGCCCGCAAATGCTGCGTTATACGTGGCAATAATCTCTTTCCGTCTTGCGAGCATTCCCTCATAGCGGTTGAATTGCGCCAATCCGAGCGCGGCAGAGATATCGGTCATATTACACTTATAGCCCAGCAGCTTAATGTCGTATTCCCACGCGCCTGCCTTCATCTTGGACAAAGCGTCCTTGGATTGACCATGCAGACTGTCCAGCTTGATTTGCGAATAGATATACTCGTTGTCTATACCTGCAATATCTCTCCACGTAACGGCTCCGCCTTCCGCAGTAGTTAAATTCTTGACCGCATGGAAAGAAAACGACGTGAAGTCTGCGATTTCACCCGAGCGTTTACCGCACCTTGTTGCGCCAAACGAATGAGCGGCATCGGCAATAATTGCCACTCTTCCAAGCGCCTTCTGCACATCGCTTGAGGGCGTAAATAACGCTTTTTTCTCCTTAGCAATTTCGTACAGCTTATCGTAATCTGCCACCACGCCTGCAAAGTCAACGCCTATTATAGCCTTTGTCTTATCCGTAATTGCTTTGCGGACATTATCTGCAGATATATAAAAATCATCCTTATCGGTATCTACCAATACGATTTTTGCTCCGACATGATTGATAACGCTTGCTGACGCGGTGTACGTATAAGCACTGGTGATGACCTCATCACCGGCTCCAACGCCTAAAAATCTCAAAATCAATTCCAATCCCGCGGTAGCGGAATTTAAGCATACGGCTGCGGCGGTATTGCAATACCGAGCTATTTCCCTCTCGAATTTCCCCGTCTTGGGACCTGTAGTAATCCAGCCCGATTTCAAAGTATCGACAACTTCGTCGATTTCTGCCTGCGTAATATCGGGCGGAGAGAACTTAATGTTCATCGCTTGCTCCTTAATCAATTACTAATAAAGATTATATCTCATGCACGCATAAAAGACAAGGCAAATCAATGCCGATATGTCCTGCAAAAATATTTGCGGGACTTACGCAGATATTTTTATCGACCGCTGCGAGCGGCTAACTCTGCTCAATACAAATCGGCAAGTATCTCCACGCACTTATCTATACCCAGCTTGCCGCTGTCGAGGGAGATATCGTAATTTTTTGCAACTCCCCACTCCAATTCCGTATAATAGCGATAATATGCCGCGCGGCGCTTATCCTTGTCCTTAAGACGCTTAAGCGGCGCGACGTCGCTCTCTCCGTATAGCTTGACAATGCGCTCGGCTCTCGAGTTCATGTCCGCATGGATAAAGACTTTAAGAATATTGGGATTATCTTTAAGAATATAGTCGGCGCATCTGCCTATTATCACGCAAGGACCTTGCTCGGCGAGGTCGGTTATCACCTTGCGCTGCGCAATCCACAGATAATCTTGATTGGCGACTCCGTTGACAAAGTGTCCCGACAACAGAGCGTTGCCTATCCAACTGCCGTACGCCGCGTACTCGCCGTGCTCTGCGATATAGCTGTGTGCAAAACCGCTCTCCTCCGCCACCTTATCTATAAGCTCATAATCGTAACAGGGGATATTTAGTTTAGCTGCAAGCTGCCTGCCTATAGTACGTCCGCCGCTGCCGAACTCCCTGCTGACTGTAATAACTCTGTTATCCATAATCGCCCTCCTTGCGCTTATTAATTCTTCCTTTTCATAATTATAGCGCAAATTAAGGCTTTTGTGTACATCGACCTTAAAAATCAGCTTGGGAAATAAAATGCGCATCAAATCGATGTATATTTATTATCCGCAATATCACGCCCTCGCTTTTGCTCTCCATACGTTGATTTACGGCTGCTACAAGGTGTATAATCTATATCAAAGAAGATAAGGAGAGACATGAGATGAAAGTCGTAAGAAAGCAAAATAACAGCAAGATGTGTATCATATGCGGCATGGAAAACGAATTGGGCGTAAAAGCTCCCTTCTACGAAATGGAAGACGGCAGCGTGCGCACGGTATTTCAATACCGCCCCGAACATCAGAGCTATCCCGAGAGAGTACACGGCGGCATGATAACGTGCATGTTGGATGAGCTGGCGGGACGCGCGATATGGACAGTAGAGCCCGACATGCTGGCAGTTACCACCAAGATAGAGGTGCGCTTCAGAAAGCCCGTACCCTATAACGAGCAACTCATTGGCACGGCAAAACTTGTCGCCAACAGCAGACGCGGATTCTCGGCTGTTGCAAAGATAACCGACGCCGCAGGCAAATTGCTTGCCGATGCAGACGTAACGTATCTGAAAATGCCTGCCAAACTCATATGCAACGCCGACATGGAGGAAGAGCTTGACTATCATATCGACGACGGCGTGAAAGACATCGAGCTGCCGCCCGAGGAGTGATATAAAAAGATTTACAAACATTATATATTAGATAAAAAATACCGCCGATAAGGCGGTTTTTCATTGACTTGGCGACATTTTCATCCATCGTACGCCCCTTTCCCAAAAAGGGCCGCCTTGACAAAAATACGGCTTATAAGTTAAAATAGACAGGTAAATTGTAAGAGGTAAAGATGGATTACAAAGAGTATCAGGAAAATTTAGAAAAAAAGCACCACGCAGAGATATCGAGACTTGCCAAGCTCAACGGCAAAGGCATAGCAATCAATCCTAAGCTGTATCAGAAGTACGACGTAAAAAGAGGACTTAGGGATATCAACGGCAACGGCGTAGTATGCGGTCTGACGGAGATATCGGAAATCATCTCGTTCAAGAAAAACGAAAGCGGAGAAAAAGTCCCCTGCCACGGCGAGTTGTATTACCGCGGATATAACGTGCGCGACCTTGTAGACGGATTTATAAAGAGGAAGAGATACGGCTTTGAAGAGTCGGCATATCTGTTGCTCTTCGGAAAACTGCCTACGGCGGAAGAGCTGACGCACTTTTCGGACATGCTGTGCGACTACAGACTGCTGCCTACCAATTTCGTGCGCGACATCATCATGAAATCCCCTTCCCGCGATATGATGAACATGCTGGCAAGGTGCGTGCTCAACCTCTACTCTTACGATAGACACGCCGATAAGATATCGGTATCCAACGTATTGAGGCAAAGCCTGCAACTTATCGCGCGATTCCCGCTACTGACCGTATACAGCAACAACGCCTATAAGTATTACAATACCGAGTGCTCGCTGTATATTCACAAACCCGACCGCACGCTATCTACCGCAGAAAATCTGCTGTACATATTGCGCGACGACAATAAGTTTACCGAGCTTGAGGCCTTGGTGCTGGATATATGTCTTATCCTGCACGCAGAGCACGGCGGCGGCAATAACTCCACGTTTACCACACACGTAGTATCTTCTTCCGGCACGGATACCTACTCGTCCGTAGCGGCATCGCTCGGCTCGCTTAAGGGCCCCAAGCACGGCGGCGCAAACGTGAAAGTTGTGCAGATGTTCGATAATATCAAAGAAAACGTACACGGATTCACCGACGGCAACATCCGCGATTATCTTATAAAAATCCTTGATAAAGAGGCATTCGACAAGTCGGGATTGATATACGGAATGGGACATGCCGTATACTCGCTGTCCGATCCCAGATGCGACATATTAAAGGACTGCGCGGAGAAACTCGCCGCAGAAAAGAACATGAGCGAAGAGTTTTACCTGCACAGCCGCGTAGCGCACATAGCGGGCGAATTGATTGCCGAAAGACGCAAAATCTATAAGGGCGTAAGCCCCAACGTGGACTTCTATTCGGGACTTATATACGACATGCTCAAGCTGGACAGAGAGCTGTATACACCTTTATTTGCGGTGTCGCGCATAGCGGGATGGTCGGCTCACAGACTGGAAGAAATTGCCAGCGGCGGCAAGATAATCCGCCCCTCTTACATTGCAATAACGGGGCGCAGAGATTACGCGCCGATAGACGAAAGGCAGTAATCGTAATAATTATCTATATATCGCAATCCCGCGCCGTATATAGACGCGGGATTAATTATTTATAGAACAAAAACGGATAGAAATAAGCGGCGAAATTTTATTCCGACAGCTGCCTCTCAACCGTAGCAATTACCGATACCGAGCTATCTTCTTGCGCCACCTTATCGGCGATAGTCGCCGCAATCTGCTTTTCGGAAAGCGCGCCGCCGAACGGTATGCCTACGTCGAATATGAGCTTAGTCCCTTGAGCGGATTTGACCGTCCTGAAGTCGTGTATATCATACTCGGCATCTATCTCTTTAACTATACGGCACACCATCTCGTGATAGCGATTGTTTTCGGGATCGTCGAGCACTACGGGGTCTATGTGCACCACAAGCACTATATTTGTATTGGTGATAAAGTCGTGCTCGATATTATCTGCGAGCGTGTGCGCTTCCATTACCGACATACCCGCATCGCACTCCACATGCGCCGTTGCATAAAACTTGCTCTGCCCATAGCTGTGCACGTTGAGGTCGTGTATGCCCATTACTCCCTCGAATGAAGTTATGCGCGCTTTAATATCTTTGACCATGCTGCTATCGGGCGCCTGCCCTACCAGCCTGCTCATAGTCTTTCTGACCAGTCCTATACCCGCCGCCGCCACAATCAGCGCGACAACGCAGCCCATGTATCCGTCGAGATTGACGCCCGTATAGTAGGAAATCACGAAAGCAACTATTACTGCCGTAGTTGCGATGACGTCTGTTATACTGTCTATAGAAGCCGCCTTAAGCACGTCGGACGATATCGCCCTTCCCAGCCGTCTGTTAAAGAAGAACATCCATATCTTAGCCGCAACCGATACGCACAGTATGACGAGAGTAAATACGGTAAACTCAAATGGCTCGGGCGATATAATCTTTTTTACCGACTCTACCGCAAGCTCGAATGCTACTACCAAAATGATGAGCGATACTATCATCGACGCGACGTATTCCATGCGCTGATGTCCGTAGGGATGCTCCTTGTCCGCGGGCTTGCCCGCCATCTTAAAGCCTATCACAGACACAGCGTTGCTGCCGCAATCGGATAAGTTGTTAAGACCGTCTGCAAGCACGGAAATGACGCCCGTAATCGCGCCTGCCGTAATTTTTGCAGCGGACAGCGCGCAATTAATGAGCAAGCCGACTATGCCTGACAGCTTCCCGTATCGCTCTCTTACGACAGGATTGTCGGTATCCTTATAATCTTTTACAAACAGTTTTAGCAGCAATTTTCCCATACTATCTCTTATCGCTTTGGATTATAGAGCTATATTATAGCATACGCGCCTTTAATTGACAAGCCGCGCCGCCTTAAGCCATTAATAAAAAGGAGACCGCCATGCAGTCCCTTATAAACGCACTTTTCGTATAGAGCCTATACCGCATATTATGACTTAATCGTAAATTGCGTTACGCGGCAACTATACTACTATAGAGCAATGTTATCGTCCTATTTTAAGCCTGATGAAAGCTATGTAAGCGCGCTCTAAAATACCGAATAAGGCATAAATATAATTATGATTTTTTAGTTAATCCGCTTTTCTTATCAAGGATACTAATTGCTTCGTCAGCCGTTATTTCACCCATAGCTACTTTAATCCCAATATCTTCTACTTCGCTGGAAATAGACAATCCTTCAACAGCTAAAGAAACTTTGTATCCTTCTGCTACTTTCTTAGCCTCTTCGTAATTCATAATCCTAACTCCTAAATGCCAATATGAAAATAATAGCAATTATTATATGACAGCTTATTGGCATATAATTGCGGATATTATCTCTTCCGCCATTACGCAAGCCGCTGCCGCAGGCACATAAGATATGCTCCCGGGGATATGCCTGCCGCCCTCGTCTACCGTAGAGCCGAGCGGTTGCTCTTGCGAATATACTACTCTCAGCGAGTTAACTCCCGCTCGCTTAAGCTCTCTGCGCATTACGCGCGCAAGAGGGCACACGGACGTATCGTAAATATCTGCCGCCTTAAAATTTGCGTGCAGCTTATTGCCTGTACCCATACAGCTTACGAGTTTAACCTTGCCGTCGCAGCGCTTTGCAAGCTCTATCTTAGAAGAGACGGTATCTATGCAATCGGCGCAGCAGTCGTACTCCGTCAAGTCAATCTCGCAATCCTCGGCAAAAAAGATATCGTATATTTTTACGACGGCGTCGGGATTAATCGACGCTATCCTATCCGCGGCGGCGCGCGTCTTGCTCACGCCGACATTGCTCCCCACGGCAAGGACTTGCCTATTGAAATTGGATAGGGATATGATATCGCAATCCACTATACCGATATAGCCTACGCCCGCTCTTGCCAAAAATTCCGCAACATAGCCGCCTACGCCGCCCAGTCCGAAGACAATCACCTTAGCAGACTTGAGCGCGTCCGCGCCGCCGCCGATAAGCATACGCGTACGGCTGTCGTCCATACTCATCCGAATACTCCCGTAGATAGATACCTATTGCCGCAATCGGGCAATATCGCCACAGTCAGCTTGCCCTTATTCTCCGCTCTGCCAAGATACTGCTTAGCCGCCCATATAACCGCGCCCGAGGATATACCTGCAAGCAGTCCCTCGCTTTTTGCAAGCATTGCCGTGCATGCGTAAGCGTCCTCGTCCTTGACGGCGATTATGCTGTCGTATGCCTTGCAATCGAGCACTTCGGGGACAAATCCCGCGCCTATACCCTGCAACTTATGCTTGCCCGCGCAGCCGCCTGATAGCACGTTGGACGAATGCGGCTCTACCGCGATAACTTCTACTCCGCGCTTATACTCGCGCAGATATCTGCTCAATCCCGTTACGGTGCCGCCCGTACCTACGCCTACTACCACGGCGTCTATCTTGCCGTCGGTATCTTGCCATATCTCATCTGCGGTAGCCTTATGCGCCGCAGGATTAGCGGGATTGACAAACTGCCCCGCTATGATACTCCCGTCGGTTATAGCGTGCAACTTTTGTGCCTCTTCGACTGCGCCTGCCATACCCTTGCTGCCGTCGGTAAGCACCAACTTTGCTCCGTAGGCGGCAAGCAACTGCCTGCGCTCCAAGCTCATGGTATCGGGCATAGTAAGTATGAGATTATATCCTCTTACAGCGCATATTGCGGCAAGACCTATGCCCGTATTGCCGCTGGTAGGCTCGATGACGGTGCCGCCCGCTTTGAGCGTGCCGTTCGCCTCTGCTGCATTTATCATGCTCAAAGCCGCTCTATCCTTAACGCTGCCCGAAGGGTTCATGCCCTCTACCTTAGCGATTATGGGCGTATCCAATCCCATAAGTCTACTAAGGCGCGACAGTTTAATCAAAGGCGTACCGCCGACAAGCTGTGAGTAATCGCAGGCTATATTCATACCTCTCGCTCCTTATCGGGCGCGCTGATGCTATCTGCGTCTGCGTCGCCTGTTTGCTCGGGCTGATTTTCACTTATCTCACTATCTTGCGCCATATCGCCTACGGGCTGCTCGCACGGGCGGCAGATAACTTCGCTATCGGGCTTTGACTCCGCGCCCTTATAAAAAGACTTAAACAGACAGCAAGCCGTCGCGCCAAAGCACAGCCAGCCCGCGATAATAGCGGCGTCGGCAAGTCCTTCTCCCGTCTCCACATGCAACTGCCTTATCTCTGCAGAAAAAGGCAACTGATATATCTGGAACATAAATTCTATCATTATGCCTGCCGCGGCAAACAATATCGCAGGCAGTAGATTCCACTTGTTTTCGGGATAGGGGATTAAGGATAACACCCCTGCTATAAGGGGCAGCAGATAGGCTATAAACGCCGCCGCATTAAAGCTCATCTTGCCCATGCTCACGCGGAAAGCTATCTTATGCGCCTGTAGACCGTCGCCGCCGGGATCGGTAATCGCGTCGGCAAAAAACAGTCCGAAAGCTATAACCGCGCACACGGCTATCACTGCGGTGAGGATAAGCTGCCTTTTAGGTTGCTTGAATAGTTTAATCATAATATCACCTTATTTATGCTTTTGATATACTTATAGCGTATTACTCTGCCGATTTCCCCGTAACGACATTGATAGGCTGTCCGCCCTCAAACGCGCGCAGATTCTCCGCCACCATACCGATAAGCCTGCGCCTCGTCTCGGTGGGCGCCCAAGCTATGTGCGGCGTAATCAAGCAGTTACGCGCCTTTAGCAGAGGGTTGTCCGCCTTAGGCGGTTCGCAAGAAAGAGTATCAAGGGCTGCTCCCGCTATCGTGCCCGAGTTAAGCGCGTCGGCAAGCGCCTGCTCGTCCACAAGCAAGCCGCGCGCCGTATTGATAAGCACGGCAGACTTCTTCATAGCAGACAGCCGCTTTTTATTAATCAACTTCTCCGTCTTAGGGGTAAGCGGACAGTGTAGCGTGAGGTAATCGGACATTGCGAATATGTCGTCTCCCACATAGGGGTAGGGGCAATCCACGTGCATAGTCCTGCTCGCTACCACAACCCTCATGCCGAAAGCGTTGCCTATATCCGCCACCTTTCTGCCGATATTGCCGTAGCCGTATATGCCGAGCGTCTTGCCCTGCAACTCGTCGGTAGGATAGGGGAAATAGCTGAAAGTATTGCTCTTGCTCCACTCCCCGCGCTTTACGCAGCAATCGTATTCGTCCACGCGGCAAGCAAAGTGCATTATCATCGCAAAGGTATGTTGCGCCACCGCATGAGTGGAATAATCGGGCACGTTGGTTACCGTAATGCCTGCGGCGTAAGCCGCCTCGATATCCACGTTGTTATATCCCGTTGCAAATAGCCCCACGTATTTCAAGTTAGGCAGAGCGGACATTACCGATGCGGAGATAACTATCTTATTACACAGTATCGCATCGCAATCTGCGCAGGAGGATATGATATCCTCCTCGCTCTTAATGTCGCAATAGATGACTTCGCCTATAGCTTCTATCTCGCCGAAGTCGAGATCGCCGCGCGTAAGCGTATTCTTATCCAGTACTGCAATTTTCATAAATTATAAAGTTACCGTTACTTTATTTAAGTTGCGGGGAGTATCTACGCTCAGTCCCTTGGCAAGTCCCACGTTGAGAGCAAGCAAAGATACCGCAACGCCGTAAGTTACGGGCGCGATGATATCGTCGTCTTTAGGCATGGATATCTTATTGTGCGCTGTCTCCAACACCTCAGGGATATCGCTGAACGCAGTGAGCTTGCCGCCCAAAGATACAATACGCCTTGCCAAATCTATATACTCGCGGGTGAATACGCCCGAGGGTGCCAGCATTATTACGTGCGCGTCCTCGTCAATGAGCGAGAAAGGTCCGTGCATGAAGTTGGCTGTAGAGAAAGAGCGGTTGAACATATAGCAGCACTCCGTGAGCTTAAGCGCGCACTCGTCGCCCGTGCCCAGCATTGTGCCGCGGGAGAGGATAATATTGGTCTTTCTGTCCTTGATAGCCTTGGCAACTGTTGCAATCTCATCGTTTTTGTCAAGAATATCGGCAATTTTTGCGCATACGCTGTCAATACCGTCGGTTATATTCGCCCCAAATGCCTCTGCTAAAGTGAGCAATGCTACCAATTCTCCGATATAAGTCTTGGTTGCCGCGACGCTCTTTTCTTCCTCCACGTCTATGAACAGATGATAATCGCTGCCCTTTGCAACGGGAGAGTCTGCGTTATCCGTTACCGCAACTACCATTGCACCCGCCGCCTTAGCCTTATTGAATACGTCCACGGTGTCCTTAGACATACCGCTTTGCGACACGATTATCATACACGTATCGCTCATATCCACCTTTTTATCGTACACGGTATATACAGAGGGATGAAAGCGTCCTACGTTGATTCCCGCAGTAACGGGGAATACAAAAGAAAATACCGTAGCCGCATTGTCGGACGTGCCTCTTGCCATGGTGATAACCTTGTTTATACCCTTGGACTTAAAGGCCTTGGCTATCTCCGCCGCCACGGGACGGCAAGACGCTATCGTACGCTTAATCATTTCGGGCTCGGAAAATATCTCCTGTTGCATTAAAGTTGTCATTACATTATCTCCTTATTTCTTACCTTCGGCGCTGCGCCGATACAGTATTATTTTAACATATCGGATATTACATATCAATAAATATTTTTACGCGTTATTATTAAAATATGTTCGTGTTAACGGCTTCGATTGATGTCATAATCTAATACTTTTTTGCAAATGCGCGCGCAATGGATAATAATCAGCCATTTTATACTGAGCGCTTTCATCTGCGCAGCCGCTTTACGTAGCTTAATTACTCGCCAACTTATCGCCTTATCCATTGTGCAAACTAAGGTCTATCCCTTTGTGGTGCAAAAATATCGCATAATAATTGATAATATCTCGATTTCGCATTATCTACTTATTGCTATACCTATAGAAGCCTTCAAGATATGATTGACCTGCGCATTATTTAACATAATCAATACCGCGCCCACTTACATTTAGCCGTGTCAGAGGTTGAAAATAAAGCGGTTTTCTGCTATAGTTATAACAAGTTCGAAGTATTTAGGACTTATTCGGAGGAAATTATGGCAAATATCAACGCGTCGTCCGAGAACTATCTCGAGACAATATTGATGCTCAAGAGCACTAAAGGCAGCGTACGCGCTATCGAAATTGCGCAAGAGCTCGGATTTTCCAAGCCCAGCGTAAGCATAGCCCTTAAGCATTTACGAGAGAGCGGACACGTTACGGTTGACAACGACGGAAGCATATCGCTGACCGACTCGGGAAAGGAAATAGCCGCTAAAATATATGAAAGACACATCGTTTTGACGCGTTTTCTTACATCGCTGGGCGTTAGCGCGAACACAGCGGAAGACGATGCCTGCAAAATAGAGCATATTATCAGCGCAGAAACCTTCGATTGTATAAAAAAGCAATCAACTTAAGGCGCAATAACCGTCTTTAAGTTGAAAATCGCAAGAATAGACACGATAGAAACGCCGCATCGGCGCATACTCGCAAGAAAAAATGCCATTAGATACGGCAAGATAGATATTTTACCTCTAAATAAGGTATCTAAACGCAGTGATAACCGCTAAAAAGCTGATTTAGATTGCATTTTACGGCTTGATTTTCCGTATAATTTTCGCATAATAACCGATATAGAAAAATGCCTTGATTTTGTTTCACAAACCGCGTGAAACATTGGCTGAAAAATTGCTGTTTGAGACCGTTTTTATAGCTCGAAAATATAAAAATTTCACGCCCGCACACCTAATCATTAGTTATATAATAGAAACATTTATTCTGCTTAGGGCATATTTTAGCCTGTTTATTTCTATTTGTGGGATAATTTTGTTACACGAGGAACATTATTAATTCCGCACTACCGAGTGCACCGACAGAGACCTGCTTTCCACGACAATATGGATTGATATGAGAGGAAATCCCACATATATCGAGTGCAAAATATTAAACTAACTAAACGGCAATTTTAATTCCGTCGCAATTTGCACTAAATCTCAAGCATTATATGCTTTAGCTAATTTGCAACTATCATACTTGATATTGCAACACAAATCACGTCAACTCATTTAGCAATGCGTGAATAATATTATGACGCACTGCTTAACCAATGTCAATTATAATTGTTGCAATGCAATATTTTATTATCGAGTAGCACAGTGAGAATACCAACGCAGCTATACTATAGCCGCATATTACTCAACGCAACTTAAATGATTATTATCATATAACCAATGGGAATATGGCAGTATTTAATCTGATTTCTTCTCCACAAACAGAACTATTTTATTGAGCTGTCGGATTTTTACAACCGTATAACTTACAGCAATGTTTCACGTAAAACATATTGTTACAAGCCTATTTACAGCTCAGCTTTGGGCACTATTTCAAACTTATGCGCTTTGTATTAAATTGCCGACTACAGGTATTAGTTAGTCTTGCAAGCAAGCGATAAGAGCGTATTTATATATTATTGCCCATATCTTAAGATGTATAACCGTGCTTTTATCCGATAGAGTTTGATTGCCGCTGCATACTGCGCCCGAAGCAATATAGACTTCCAACTCTTACTCTATACAATGGGAATAGTCTGTCGATTATCAACTAAAGATTGGCTACTTCGATATACTAATCGAAAAGGCTGTTTTATATATAACATTAATTAAATACCGCCGAAAACCTATCATATAGCTATATAAGTGCATTTTTTTATGCTTATATCTGTCGCACGCCTTATACGCCGCACGCCAATCGCAGCACGTTTACCGATAACTTATTTGTTCCATTCTTAGGCAATATCGATACAGCGCGCCATTTATATAGACATAAGCAGGGCAATATATTATCATCTTTTAGACAAACACCCTTGTCTTAATTTAGATAGAGTATTTATTATGGATATATGATAAGTTTAGAAGCGCGCAATGGTAGCACGTTAATTTGGTATGCTGCCACATTGATTTGTTATTAATAATAGTTTTAAGTAGATAAATCGATAATTTATATGGCTTTTCTCAACTTGTGTACCAATATCAGATACAAAAGCGCAACATATTCTTGATTATAGACAATCACACGTTTTCACAATGGAGATTTATTTTTATGACTATATTTCTATTAAGTTTATCGACGCGCTTTACTGTCAATCAATGGCATTAGAGATATTTATCAAGAAAATCATTGCCGCCCGCAAATTTGAAGGCTTTAACGCAATAGATATGCTTAAGTATAGTTGTTTCGTTCGATTTATATCATTTATTAGCATAATGCGCATTGATTTTTCAAGCGATCATCTTACATCATGATATAAAGCGCATCTGCAGATCGAATATGTGCGTAATATCATTAAGCGATAACTATGCAATTCATATTAATTTATTAATTATCTATACAAATTACCCCGTATTGCCACCGTAATAAGTTTTACTTGGTGTAATTTGATACTTGAATAATAAATATCTTTCTTTTTTGGCAATGTTTCACGTAAAACATTCTCGGCGGTTATAGAGCGTAGATATTTTTCTTTTTACACGCTTGCATGACAACCTCCGTTGTCTTATATGCTCTTTTACTAATCTACAAGGCTTTTTATTATAAATCGGATATAATCGCGACGTCGCCAAGCGTCAAACACTTTCTTGACTATTGTTTTATTATACTTTAATTACTTATACATCTTAAGCACAGTTTATTACTATAGTCGGCAGCGACTGAGAACAGTAATTAATAAGGTTGCTTTTTAAGATTTTAATAATTATCAAAGATAATTATTAAATTTTATTTTTTATGTTGATATCTATCGATTTTATTTATCGCTGTTTACGCATATTTTAGTCTTATTTGCCTTGCAACTAATTTGTTATATTTCAGTCTCGATTGCGACCGATTGTCGATATGATTATTTTTATCCTTTAAGTGCGCATAGAAAGTTTATTATGTGCTCATCGCGTCAACAATGTAATCGCCGCGCCCTGCGCAGTCTGAAGTCTTTTATATATAATATTATTAAAAGATTATTTACTTGACAGCAAGGCGAGCCTTATATTATACTGTTTTAGCTATTATTAAAAGAGAGGGCTAAAGGATATGAAGAGAACTTATCAACCCAAAAAGAGACAGCGCAGCAAGGTGCACGGTTTCCGCAAGAGAATGTCCACCAAGGGTGGCAGGAACGTAATCGCACGCCGCCGCAACAAGGGCAGAAAGCAGCTGAGCGCGTAATTATTGCTAAGATATGCAGAAGAAGTATCGTCTGGGAGGCAGACGCACTTTTTCATACATCTACCGTAAGGGCAGCAGGTGCGGCGGCAAATATGTATCCGTTACCTATTGCCCCACTAAATACGGCTTACGCGTAGGCGTTGTTTCCGGTAAGCGCGTGGGCAAGAGCGTAGTTCGCAACAAGGTAAAGCGTCGCCTTAAGGATATTGCAATGCGTATCATAGGATATCTTCAAGGCGGATACAACTACGTAATAGTCGCAAAGTCGGGCACAGCAGACGTGCCTTATATGCAGCTGGCTCAAGACCTTATTATCTGTCTTGATAAAGTCGGCTTGATTAAGGACAAGGCGGGCGCGCTCAGCCAATTTGCCGCTTTAGGCAAGGCAAAGGATAGCGCAGACGCTCTATCCGCAAATAAGGCTGACTTATGCTGATACGCATCTATAAGAGGTATTACAATCCCTTAATGAAAGATCGGTGCATATACACGCCGTCATGCTCGGCGTATATGGGACAAGCCGTACGTAAATGGGGACCTTTAGGGATAATTATGGGCATAATGCGATTGCTCAGATGCGTTCCGTGGAAAGAGGGCGGATTCGATCCCGTTAAGGATAATTACCGAGGAGTTGCTAAATGGATATTTTAACTACGTTGGCGGTAGCTCTGCCGAGCAACCTGATTGGCAAATGGCTTGTTCAGTTGTCCCAGCTTTTGCCGTCGTTCGGTGTTACTGTCATCGTATTCACCATTATACTCAAGCTCATCACATCCCCGCTCGATATCTGGCAGAAGATATCTCAGCGCAAGCAATCCAAGGCGATGGCGCGCCTACAGCCTAAACTTGCTAAACTTCAGAAGCAATACGCCAATCAACCCCAACTTCTCAGGCAGAAACAAGCCGAATTACAGAAAGAAGAGAAGTTACACCCCCTCGCTTCCTGCATACCGCTTATAGTTACCATGGTAATATTCTTCGTAGTCTTTGCGGGCTTCAGACAGCTTGTTGCCTATCAGAACGAAGTTATTATGGAAAACGTATATAACGCATACGTAGAATTTAACGAAAATGCCGACAACGTCGACTCGGCAGTCAAGGATTACGTAATCTCGGCAGAGAGAAAGTCTATTCTCGACAGCGACGCCGACATAAGCGAGGACTCGCTCAACAGCAGTCTTAACCAATTTGCATCTCAGATAGACGCTCAATCGGGCGCAGGCTGGGACAAGTATTCGTCCGCGCGTACGCTTTACGGCGACTATATGGACAGCTCGGAAAAAAACGGCTTTATGAACAATCTGCCTATAGAGCAAAAGGGCGTCATCCGCGGCGTGGCAAGCGCATATCAGACTGCTCTTAACGCGCGCCTTGCCGATGCTTACGAAGAGCATATGGAGAGCTTCCTTTGGATTAAGAACGTATTTATGTCGGATACCGGCACTAATGTAGTTCCTACGGCGCAGCAGTTCGTCGGCGGCAAGATACAGGCGCACTGGGACGTATCAGGAGTATCGTACGATACGCTTGCAGGTCCCGCGCAAGAGCGACTTAATAAGAAGTCTTTCTGGGACGTCAAGAATTGGAACGGATATTTTGTACTGCCAATCATATCGGTGGTGCTTTCCGTACTGACCACGTGGTTTACGCAGAAGATGTCCCCTCAAAACATGATGGGCAGCGCCGATCAACAGAAATCTCAGCAAAAGACCATGAAAATGGTAACGTATATGATGCCGCTTATAATGGGCATATTCGCGATTGTATACAGCGCGGCATTTGCACTTTATTACTTTATGAGTAACGCGGTTAGCACGCTGTTTAATATCGCTTATATTATTATCACTAAGCAACTGGATAAACGGGAGGCAGCCAAGAGCCTCATATCCGTTAAGTGAATGGGAGAAAGATTATGAAGAGTATAGAAGTTACCGCATCCTCTTACGACGAAGCGTTAAGAAGCGCGCTCGAGCAGTTGGGACTTGAGGAAAACGAAGTCGACACCGCCATCGTCAAGGAAAGCGGACTTATTAAGAAGAAGGTTACCGTCAAGGTTACGCAGAAGCTGACAGGTCAGCTCGCCGCGCTCGAATTCATCGAGGGCGCAATAGAGCGCATGGGCTTTAACTGCGAGGTGGAGATGAGCAAGAGCGAGGAGGGATACCTTTACAACATCAGCGGTCCCGACGTAGCGCACATCATAGGCTACCGCGGAGACGTGCTCGACAGCTTGCAATATTTGGCGCTGCTCATAGCCAACTCTACGGGCGGCTTTGACGGCAGGATTATAGTAGACGGAGAGAATTACCGCGAAAAGCGCGTCCAGGTACTTACCAAGCTCGCTCGCAGATTAGCCTTTAAGGCGGCTAAGTCGGGCGAGGCTATTTCCTTAGAGCCCATGAATCCCTTTGAGCGCAGAGTAATACATTCCGCTCTTGCAGGCGATAATTACGTTACTACCCACAGCGAGGGAGACGAGCCTTCCCGTTATGTGGTAATCGCGCCCAATAAGAAGAGGGGCGAGGGCAGACAGGGCGGCAGAAGAGACGGCGACAGACGCCGCTCGGACAGAAACAGGGGCGAGAGGACGACGTCCGCTGCTCCTACCGTGTCAAAGAGCAATATAGAGTACCACACCGATATCGATATGTACGATGCTTCCAGCAGCGTCAACTTTAAGAAAAAGGGCTTTGGCAAGACCAAGTCGTACGGCAACAATAAGAGATTTTTCTGATATCGCGGGCGGCAGTACATGCCGCCTTAACAATACGTAAGTCGGGACATGGCAGATAGTAAGAGCAAGAAGGTCAACGTTCATAAAGGGCACAGACAGCGCGTCAAACAAAAAATTGCCGAGCACGGCATAGACGTATTGCACGATCACGAGATACTCGAGTATCTGCTCTATCCGTTTATCCCTCTTAAAGATACCAATCCCATAGCTCACAGCCTGCTCAATACTTTCGGCAACTTATATACGCTAATTAACACCGATGCGGAAGCAATATTTAGCGTTCCTCACGTTACTAAGGACGCCGCGCTGTTCTTAAGCTCGCTCTCGGGCGTATTCAAGCGTTGTTCTCGGATAAACGCAGGCAATAAAAAGGTATTTATCCGCAACGTCAGCGATGCCGCATCTTATTTGCATTCCGTTACAAGAGGACTTGACGTAGAGGTGATTTACATGCTCTGCGTAGACGACGCCTGTCTCATGCGCGCAGGTTATCTCATGAACAGCGGCGATGCCACAGGTTGCAAGACGGAGATACGCAGCTATTTGCGCAAGCTCGACACCGTCAATGCTTCGCACGTATATGTCGGACACAACCACACCGTGGGGACTCCCATGCCGTCCGAAGAGGACAACATCTTTACGCGCAAGCTCAATACCGCGCTCGATTCTATCGGCGTAACGCTTGCCGATCACCTCGTCCTCACCGACGACGGCAGATATTTCAGCTACAGGCTCAACGGCTTATTGGAGGATACGCTATGAAGACTAAGGACGCCGTATTAAAGCTGCTTAAGGACCGCGCAGGCGACAGCGTATCGGGGCAGGAAATTGCTTCTATTCTCGGAATATCGCGCAATGCGGTATGGAAGGCTGTCAATTCGCTAAGACTGTCGGGTTGCAATATCGACGGCGGTACCAATCGCGGATACGCTTTGATTTCCATAGGCGGCAAGCCTAAACTCAAAAATATTCGTAAAGGCATGCACGGCGAAGACGCGGATATATTTATTTTCGACTCCGTTACCTCTACCAACGATATCGCGCTCGATATGCTTAGAGACGGCGCGCGGCACGGCACGTCGATTGTAGCTCACAGCCAGACGCGCGGCAGGGGCAGGACGGGCAGATCTTTCTTCTCTCCCGCAGGCAGCGGAATATATCTCAGCATAATCATCAGACGCAATATCGAGGTGGATAATCTCCTCGCCGTTACTCCCGCAGCCGCCGTAGCAACAAGGCGCGCTATAGCCGACGTATGCGGCAAGCAGTGCCTTATCAAGTGGGTGAACGACCTCTATTTCAACGACAGAAAGGTATGCGGCATTCTCACGCAGAGCCTCACCGACCTTGACGGGAAGATAAGCGGAATAGTCGTGGGCATAGGCGTCAACTTCGTTGCCGTGCCGCTCCCCGAGGACATTAAAAATAAGGCGGGCGCGCTCTTCGACCTGCCGCCCGATATAGATAGGGACGGCCTTATCGGCGCAATTATTTCTCGATTTCTAAGTATTACCGACAGCCTCGGAGACAGGACTTTTATGGACGAATACCGCGCGCACTCCATGATACTGGGAGAGAGGATTACGTACGAAAGGGGCGGTATAGAATACTTTGGCATAGCAACCGATATCGACAACGACGGCGCGCTTTACGTCAAGTCGGACAGCGGACAGGTTACTAAAATCAACAGCGGAGAAGTTAGCATACGCAGACTATATTAATTATGGATTATATTTTTATTATATAAATGCAATAGCGGGCGGATATTATCCGCCCGCTATTGATATCTACCTATATTATTCTTGCTCTTGAGAATCTTTTATCTCTTGGTCTTGCTCGATTGCAGGCTCGCCGTCTTCAGCGTCCACACTCTCCGCCATAGTTTCTTCACAGACAGTTTCGAGCGCCTCGCTATTTGCGCTATCATCTACTACAAGCTCGCCGTCCTCACTCAGCGTATACCCGTCGAGCAATCCTTCTTCGATACACTGCTTGACAACTTTTTCCGTATTACGCTTCGCAGCTTCCGTCTTTGCCATGCTCAGCTCGTCAATATTGCTTTTGCCGTCCTGCACGCCTTTAAGAATATTGACGCATGCCGCAATGTTCTTTAGCATATACGCCGCATACGCTATCCCAAACAGTCCTATCGGTATCAACGCAATGACTGCATATCCAGATGCGTTCTGCCCGTAATATACCGCCAGCGAAGAGCCCAGTATTCCCACTACCAACATAAATGCGCTTATGCCCAGTACGGTAAGCGCAGCTTTTTTTGCCTTTATCAGCTTGTCCATATCTATATTGTACTACTTGCGCGCCGATTTTTCAAGTGGCAATTTTATGCCATTTTTATATAAAATTCGATTTGCCTATCAATCTATACTTTTAATCTTGACAATCGATACTATATGCTCCATTCTTTTTTTACTCGGCATGTCGCATGTTCACGATATTCAGCTGATTATATTCGCCTACGTCTATATCGTTATCGCTTTGCGCCTTGTATCGGCTTCTTCCTGTTATCAATTCGCAATTTTTCGGATATAATTTATCATATTGCGCGACTATTGCCATATCTTTCCGACTTGACACATCATTATAAAGAATATATAATACATACGCATGGGCCTGTCTCGGCTTCGACGGGGAAGGGAGGGCAGTGTAAGCATACCGGAGGCTCGTCTCCGCAAATACGGAAATTAAAATTAAACGCAGAAAATAAAACCGAGAGCTACAACGGCTCTCTTGCCTTCGCAGCTTAATTTAGCAAGGCTGTCGGCTGAAGTTTCCACGGCTTCATTACCGGCATCGGACTAGTGGAACAGGGCGCGTCGCTATGCCCAAGGCAACGCGCAAGACTTTTGGGCTTGCCAAAAGGCGAGTTTGCCGCTTAACTCGCCCAAGGGAGATTGATAATCGGCTAAGTATGTAGAAAACGCTGTGCAAAGTTTCTCGGACAGGGGTTCGATTCCCCTCAGGTCCACCAAACGAGGGGTATACGCACACTATAGCGGTGTGCGTACTTTTTTGTTTTTTATAATTTACAGATAAAAATATTGAAAGCCATTGACGTCTGTGCTACATTTAGCAATGATGCTATTGTAGCATATACGTTTGCATGCGTACATTGTCATTGCCGCGCTTTTACATTAGTGTATAGTTTGATTTGTCCGCTTGGTTATGGCTGTGATATAATTATTGTATAAATTATGAGGAGATGTAATAATGCCTTATATTAAAATCGAAAGCGGAAAATTATCCGACGAGCAAAAGACTTTACTTATTGAGCGCTTAACCAAAGTATCATCGCAGATAATGAATATCCCTCAAGAATTTTTCGTAACGACTATTACGGAATTGCCCGATAAAAATTTCGGAATCGGCGGCAAGACGATTGATATTATCAAGCGTGAATATAAGAATAAGTAGGGCTATCCCTCTTAATAACGCTTTTTTAATCAAAATATTTTTACAGCAATAAGGAGTTAATATGAAAAAGATAGTGTACGTAATATTGGAGCAATGGGCGGACTGGGAGCTTGCATATATTTCGTCTGCCGTAAATATGCTCGGTGGCGGAAAGATTGAAAACAAAATCGCCTCGCTTACAAAAGATGCCGTTACGTCTATCGGAGGCATAAAGTGCTTGCCCGATTACGATTTGCAGTCGACGCCTGCCGATTATGACGCGCTTATACTTATCGGCGGCATGTCATGGCGTAGCGATAATGCGCTGCTTGTAAAGCCGCTTATAGAGGGCTGTATAAAAGGCGGAAAAGTATTGGGAGCGATATGCGACGCTTGCAGATTTATAGGCTCTTTAGGATTTTTGAACAATGCAAAGCATACAGCCAACGACTTAAACGAGTTGATGCAATATGCCGCATATACAAACGCGCAAGGCTTTGTGCCGAGGCAAGCCGTATCGGATAATTACATCGTTACCGCCAACGGCACGGCTGCACTTGAATTTGCTAAGGAGATATTAAAGGCGCTATTTATTGCAGACGATGAGCAGATAAAAGACTGGTATGACTTTCACAAGCTCGGCTTTTATACTGCAGCAATGCCGAAGATGTAAATTATCATAATCGGTTGAACTCATTCCTTTACCCTAAGATAGGAGAGCGTTCTCAATGAAAAAACTGATAGCATATTGCGGACTTGATTGCGAAAAATGCGAAGCGCGGAAAGCTACGCTTGCAGACGACAACGCTCTGCGCAAGAGGGTGGCAGAGCACTGGTCCAAGCTGAACGGCGTAGATATCACTGCCGATATGATTGATTGCGAGGGCTGCCGCATAGACGGCAAAAAGACTCCCTTTTGCGACAGCTTATGCCCGATAAGGCAGTGCGCGATGAGCAAAGGCTGCGCGACGTGCGGCGATTGTGCAGACATGGAAACGTGTAGCACGCTCGCCATGGTAACTGCAAATAATTATGCCGCATTGAGCAATCTTAAAAAGGAATGGTTTACCATTGATAAAATCGATGATGCGACCTATATAATAAGCGAATACCGCCACTGGGAAGAAACTCATTGCTATCTTTTAATCGGAAGCGAGCGTTGCCTTTTGATTGACACGGGGCTGGGAATTTGCAATATTTACGACGAAGTGCGTAAATTGACGGACAAGCCGATTACGGCAGTGGCTACGCATATACATTGGGACCATATCGGAGGGCATAAATATTTCCCCGACTTTTACGCCCATCAAGCCGAGCTCGATTGGCTGAGCGGCAAATTCCCACTTTCCATAGAGACCGTCCGCAATATGGTTATCGAGCGTTGCGACTTGCCCGAAGGCTTTAACGTCAATGATTACGAAATGTTTCAAGGCGCGCCCACGAAGATATTGCACGGCGGCGAGACAATCGATATAGGGGATAGGAAAATACAAGTATTACATACATCGGGACATTCCCCCGGGCATCTATGCTTTTGGGAGCAAGCGCGGGGGTACGTATTCACAGGCGATTTAATTTACAAGGATACGCTGTTTGCATATTATCCGTCGACAGATCCCGTTGCCTATCTTAAATCTCTTGAAGTAATTGCCAATCTCCCATCAAAGAGATTATTTCCTGCGCATCATTCGCTCGACATACAGCCCGAAATTGCTATAAGAATGCGAGACGCATTCCGTGAGCTGAGGTCGCAAGGTAAGCTGCATCACGGCGCAGGGACGTTTGATTACGGCGATTGGGCGGTATGGCTGTAGCCGAGCGGTAAACTTAAGAACGCGAAAATTGCCCCCATGCGCACTATGTTTTAGTCCGATTACTGCCGCATGAGAATAAAAAGCATATAGATATTATCTATTTCACCTTAGGCACGCCGCCGACATATTCCCACTCGCCCGCATAATGAACTGCCGCATTGCAACCGTAATCCCAATCATACCCAAACAAAAATCCTCTTTGCGCTTCGACGTAAATATCCGTCAGATTGGCGCAATCTTCAAAGACCGCATATTCCATTGCCGTAACGCTATTGGGAATAACGATATATCTTAAGTTATTGCAGCACAGAAATGCCTGTACGTCTATGAGCCATACGCTCTTAGGTATCTCCACGCTGCGAATATCGCTGCGATAAAATGTACGGAAAGAGATTTCCTTTACTCCCTCAGGAATACGCACGTCATTACTTTTTCCCGTATATTCTATCAGCCAACCGTCATTATTAATCACAAAGTCATTGTCATCTTGCATGATTCGCCTCTAAAGTTTTAATATGACATTATATCACAAAATAAAATTCAGTCAAGCGGCATTATTCATTTATATGACTATTTTATTTACGATATATACTCAAACAATATGCAACTAATCTTATTTATCGATAACAGTCGATACATAGCTCTTATTCAAATGCGTAGCTAAAATAGGATATATGTCGTCATGCGCCATATTTTACATGCTACTATCCTATTAGAAAATATTGCGAGGTCCTAACATGATAGACGATGACGACAACTACTATGACGCAACAGACATCTTGCCGCCGAAAAACAGAGACGGCAAGGACTACTTCACGCGCGCGCCGCTATATATGCAAAAGGTATCTATGCCTGCCACCAATCCCAATTTTATTCAGGTAGGTATGATAGGCTATAGGGACAGCGGAGAAACAAAAGCGATATTTATGCGCCGCACAAAGGAGCTTGAAGAAGGGGAGAAGAAGATGTTCAACAACCTTGCTAAAGCAATCGCTCCCGATGTACTGCGCATGGCGGCAGTCTCTGCTGCGCCGCGCGAGCAGTTAGAGGAGTACATTGCAGCTCAAAAAGCCTCAAGAGATAAAAAAGCGGCGCAAGCAAAGCGCAAATATGAAAAAGAGCTACACCGAATAGATAGCGAGTACACCCAGTCAGTAAAATATGCCGAGCGCCGACTTAGTCAAATCAGCGACATCGAATAATCGGGCAGGCATGTAGCTTATGCCGCTTGTAAATCTTTTACATATTAAAATCTTTCCGCTGCCGATAGAGCGATTTTAATTGTATGGCTTACATATCTATGATTCTTGTCGCTATCGACTGTCTAAATGCCTTATCGTGCTCAACGAATATCAAAGTGATATCCGCCTCTTTCAGCATGTCCTCAATCTGCATACGAGTAAATACGTCGATATAATTCAGCGGTTCGTCCCACACGTATAGGTGCGCCCGCTCGCACAGACTCCTTGCAACCAACAGCTTTTTCTTCTGTCCTTCGGATAGCTGCTCGGCGTTGCTGTCAAAGTCTGCTTTATTGAAGTTCATCTTGCTCAGCATCGCCTTAAATAAACTTTCGTCTACGCCGTATGACAGCGCAATCTCAGACAGACTGCCGCTCAGTCCCTTAGTCGTCTGCGGCACATAGGACACCTTAAGATTGGGCATACCTCTTATCAATCCCGTATGCTCGATATCTTCGCCCGCAATCAACTTTAGCACGCTGCTTTTTCCGCATCCGTTTCGCCCGCTGATTGCTATGCGTTCGCCCCTACTTATCTCGAGATTAAAGTGCGAGCACACCGTCTTATCACCGTATCTGACGCCTAAATCCGTAATTGTCAAAAGTCTTTCACAGCCGCTACCTGCCGAGTATATGGCAAGAGTAGGATTATCTTCTACGTTATGCATAAGCTCGGACTTCTCCTCGATAGCGCGCTGCTTTCTGCTCAGCGCCGCCTTAGACCTTTGCATCATTTTAGCGGCCTTGTGTCCCACGTATCCCTTATCCTGTCTCAGTCCCGAGCTTGCCTTGCCATACTTGGACGCCTCTGTCTTATCTGCCCAATCGGCAGTGCGCCGCGCCGCTTCGCTCAGGCGCGCAATATCTTTTTTCAGCTTTTCATCCCGCGCGATTTCAAAGCTCTGTCTTAGATTGAAGTTGTCCAGATATACGGAAAAGTTGCCGCTCCTCACCTCGATATCACTCTTATTGATAGATATGATATGGTCGACGCATGCGTCGAGGAAAGCTCTGTCGTGCGATACGATTATATAGCCTTTTTTGCTGCGCAGATACTTTGCAACCGCATCTCTTGCCTCGGCGTCCAGATGATTGGTCGGCTCGTCTATCAGCAAATAGTCGCCCTCGTTTAAGAACAGTCCTGCTATAGCAGCCTTAATCTGTTCGCCGCTTGAAAGAGTGTCGTAAGGTCTATATAGCGCATCGATATCCAGCTTAAGCAATCTTAGCTCTCTCGCTATCTTCCACTCCTCGGCGCACGGACATATCTCACTAAGCACCTCGCACGTGAGCCTGCTCTTATCTTTAATCTCATACGGGAAGTATGTGAACTTGACATTAGTAGATATCCTGCCGCGATATTCGTATTCGCCCATTAGTAGCTTCAGCAGAGTAGTCTTGCCTCTGCCGTTTCTTCCCACCAATCCCAGCCTCCAATCCGTATCCAACTTAAAGCTGACGTTGCTGAATATATCTTTATAACCTCCGTCATATGAGAAGGTCAAATTGCTTACATCTATTAACGACATATAATTTCCTCCATAAAAAAAACTGCGAGAAAGCAAATCTCACAGCTTTGATACAGGCAATCAATCCCAACGATGATTATCGACGGACGCGCCTTGCGATAGTAACTTTCTTCGTCGACTTAAAGCCGAAGGCACGTAGACCGATACGACTTTAAGGAAATATTCAATTCTATCTTATAATCTTCATCATGCACCTTCCTAAGAGATATTATCATTATAACACGCAGCCTTGCCTTGCGCAAGATACTTTTTCACGATTTAAGCTATTGCTTGCAACGCGTTACTGCACAAATTGTTTACTTATATCAAGAAGACAACCGCTTTAGGCGCAAATATATATTGTAGAGATAGTCTGCGATTAGCCGTCAACAGGTATTACGGCTATAGATACATTATATGCAGCAATTACACAATAATTAATGCGTATTTTTTAAGACTTACCGCCCATAAGATTATAGCGCAACTTGAATAAATATGCTAAACTGTATATGAATCAGGCAATGCTCGTTGCATATAAATAGAGGATAAGGAGTTTCTATCAATGGCATCTCGCAGAAAAGGCAGATCGGCATTTCCGCTTATAGTATTGCTACTGTTGACAATAGGACTATTGTGCGGAGCAGGCTACATGTCGTATAAATTCGTTAAGGCGGACAGTTATGTCAAGATAAACGCAGTAGTTGTGGACCACGACCGCAGTAATTTCCGATACGAGGACGGCGCCCGCCGCTATGACTACAAAGACATCATAGAGTACACTGTGGACGGCACTACGTACCGCATAGTCAGCGATTTCACCACCGTAGCGGAGTACCCGCCAAAAAATATCGGCGCAACGCGCACCGTATACTACAATCCCGACAATCCCAAAGAATACCTGCTGAAGAATTCAAGCACGCTAATCATGGTGATTCTTTATATTACTTCCGCCGCCTGCATTTTAGCAATGGCGTACGAGCTGAGTAGGATACTGAAGTGCCGCAGACTTATCAAAGAAAGTCAAAGCGAGCAAGAGTAGCCTTGCCGACCAAGCGCCGCACAATAACCGAGGGGAATACCGCAGTGAGTAAACCGTTGTCCGAGATGACGCTTGCCGAGCTTTGGGAGTTATTTCCGATAATTCTCGCCGAGCACAATCCGCATTGGCGCGAGCAATACGCCTTAGAAGCGGCATTGCTGAGCAAGGCTATGCGCGGCGTAGAATTTCATCACATCGGCAGCACCGCGATAGACGGCATAATGGCTAAGCCCATCGTGGATATACTGGCAATCGCCCCGTTAGATACCGATTTGCACGCTTTAGCGCGCGAGGCGACGGCGATGGGTTATATAGTCATGAGCTCGAGCGATAGGCGCATATCGCTCAATAAGGGATACACCGAGCGCGGCTTTGCAGACGAAGTATTTCATCTGCATTTGAGATATTCGGGCGACGATGACGAGATATACTTTTGCGCCTATCTCAACGCCCATGCGGACGTTGCGGCAAGCTACGAGGCGCTCAAGCTGTCCTTATGCGAGAAGTACAAGCATGACCGCGACGGCTACACGCAGGCTAAGAGCGATTTCGTACGCAAATATACCGCTATCGCAAGAGGCGAAAGATAATCCGTATTTCCTATCAAACCCAATCATTGTTACAAGATTACCGCCTGCTCGGCTCAACTTGCATAAATATATAGATAGCCAATCGCATTGCAATATGATATAATTTTAATTGCGTAATCCAATAGACGACAGGTAAGACTATGGCTAAGAAATTTTCGTCCTCGGACGCCAAAAAACTTATTACGCGCAGCGCGCGCATTACGCGCTCCTTGTCTCAAGCAGGCAGATTGACTGCTATACTTAAGAGCAGGATACGTCATGCCGCGGATTTATTCCTCGATTGCGAGGTATACAAGGTACTTCAATCCGTACCCGTCGATGAAATCAGCCGTACAAAAAAGATGATACGTATCAAGACGCTTATCGACAGCGGCTATGCTACTATGTCCGACGTTGCGCGCGCAAGTCTTGACGAGCTCATCGATATACAGGGCATCAGTTCGGAAGGCGCGCAGTCTATCAAGGAAGTCGTGCGCGACTTTTCCGACAAGATACGCAGCGAGACCAAGCTGCGCCTCAGCTACGACAAGCGCACTCTCGAGACTACGCGCATAGTGCAGAGCGTGTATATATACAGCCACAGCCTTACTTACATCAAGCTATGCCGCTCGCTTGCTCGGCGCTCGGGAGAAGTCGAGCTGCTCATAGATAAACTACAGCCGTCTGCGGGAATATTCAAGTGGATGTTTGCTTCAAGGCAAGTCAAGGACGAGGCGAGTCAGGCATACGAGCAACTGCTTGCCCTCATGGAGAGCGAGGCATACGGCAAGATAGCCGACAGCGCGCTTACTGCGCTTGACGAGATAGAGCGCATCAGCGCAGACGCCGCGTGGAAAGACTTCTTAAATAACAGCATCTCATACTTCACCGTACTGGAAGAGACCGTCCCCGGGCTGCTCGGCTCGGACAGAGCGGTAGGCGGTCTGCCGCTCGAGCTTGCAAACGATATCAAAGACCACCCCATTATTAAAGACGGACTTAAGTGCACGCTGCGCCGCTATCAAGAGTGGGGCGTAAAGTACATTTTACATCAAAAGCGCGTGCTACTCGGCGACGAAATGGGACTGGGCAAGACGGTGCAGGCGATTGCGTCTATGGTATCTCTGCGCGGCAGCGGCTCCACACACTTTGCGGTAATATGCCCCGCAAGCGTACTCACCAACTGGTGCAGGGAGATTGTCAGGCACAGCAGTCTATCGGTTATCAAAGTGCACGGCGACTCTAAGGCGTCCGCGCTCAAGACGTGGATTAAGGAAGGCGGCGTTGCGGTAACTACATACGAAACAGCCACGCATTTCAAGCTGCCCAAGTCGTTTAAGTTCGGTATGCTTATCGTCGACGAAGCGCACTATATCAAAAATCCCGAAGCCAAGCGCACTATGGAGACCGTGGAGCTTTGCTCGCACGCAGATAACGTACTGTTTATGACAGGCACGGCTCTTGAAAACAACGTGTACGAGATGATATGGCTGATGCAGATACTTCAGCCCGAAATAGCGCGTCAAGTAAAGGGCATGGCTTTTATGGCGTCGGCAGAGCAGTTCAGGGACAAGATTGCGCCCGTCTATTACCGCAGGAAGAGGGACGACGTGCTTACAGAGCTGCCCGAACTTACAGAAAAAGTAGAGTGGTGCGACTTACTGCCGGAAGAGGAGGAGATATACGAGCAGGCGATACTCAATAGACAGTACGCCTTAGCCCGCCGCGTATCGTGGCATATAGACGATATCTCCCGCTCATCCAAAGCTATACGTCTTAAAGAGCTTGTAAAAAAGGCGGAAGATGACGGCAGGAAGATAATAGTATTTTCTTTCTTCTTAGACACTCTCGACAAGGTAGTATCATGTCTTGGGGATAGGTGCATGCCGATAATCAACGGCTCGGTTACGCCCCAGCGTCGTCAGGAGATTATCGATAAGTTCGACAGCGCAGAGGCGGGCAGCGTGCTCGTGGCGCAGATACAGGCGGGCGGCACGGGACTCAATATACAGTCCGCGAGCGTCGTCGTGATATGCGAGCCGCAGTTTAAGCCGTCTACGGAGAATCAAGCGATATCCCGCGCCTATCGCATGGGACAGGCGCGCAACGTGCTCGTATACCGTCTGCTGTGCGACGACACCATTGACGAAAAGATAACGCAGCTGCTCGCCGACAAGCAGAACATATTCGACGCCTTTGCCGACAAGTCATCGCTTGCCCAGCAAAGTCTCGAGCTCGACGCCACGAGCGTCAACGCCTTATTCAAAGAAGAAGAGGATAGGATTAAGCTCAAGCGCGGCATTACGGATGACATTGAGGATAATATTTAATATTTTTTATAAGATTGCAACATTATATCAATGACTTAGCTCAACAGTTAGCGCGCGCCGTGTCGTGCCCGTTATCGTCTATCGATTGCGGCATGTCGATGCGCCGCTGTAATAGATAAGGAAGGCAATTTGCCTTCCTTATCGCTATACAATCGTATAATCTTATTTATTCAATCATTAGCCTTCCATGAGTTTAATGCCTTCGTATATCACGGGCTTTACGTCAAAGTCATTACCTTTCGAGCCCGACCTCAACGTAATCAACTGTCCGCCGCGCTGCCACGACTGATTCTTGATACCGGCATAAGCAAGATAGTCTATCGAGAATCCGTATGTAAGACGTATGCCCTTGTAGGTGATAGAGAAGTTGTTATAGTGGTCGTGTCCGCAGAATACGCCTACGCAGTCCGCTTCATTATCATTATTATTAAACTCCGTCATTACGTCGAAGAGGTGGCTGTCCTCGACTCCCGGATAGCTCTTGCCGCCTGTCTCGCCCGCCCAGCCGAAGTGCAGCTGAGCATCGCTATCGCCGTTCATAGCGGCAGCCCATGCGTCGCCGTACTCCCACAGCGGAATATGGAAGAAGGTAAGCACTCTTGCATCGGGAGCATTTAGCTCGTCTACCTTTTGCTTGAACCACTCTATCTGATCGTCGTGTATTCTGTCATAGCTCCAGTCAAGTCCGCCCGCCCCGGGGATATAGTCGTTGGAGTCAATAAAGACGAGCGCGGTATTGAGCGTGCCGTCCTCTTCGTTGACTTTAATAACGTAATTGCCCACGCCGTAAGGCTTTACCTCATTGCCGTCTGCGTCTGTATAGGTGCTGTCAAGCTGCATCAGGCAATACTCTTTGCTCGCAAAGAAACGTCCCAATTCCTCTCTTGTGAGAGTGGTGTTATTGCCCTCTGTCTCATGATTGCCGAATACCACCGCATACGGAACCTCCATGCTGTCGAGCAAGGTCGTGAGCAAGTTGGCAGCCTTGCGATTGTTGAGCGTGCCTGCCGACCACACTATGGGGAATATGGTGTCGCCCGTTATCGTGATTAGGTCGGGACGGGAGTATCTGATTAGCGTCTCTACCGCCTTAAGCGCTTTCCTGTCCGTCTGTAGCGAGCCCCAGCCTCCGCCTATATGTATATCGGTGAGGTTGAGAATATTCAGCTCTTGCCCTTCGGGTACGGTGAATGTATAGTCGCCGTCCTCATTGAGCTTGCACGTCTTGGATATCTCCGTCGCGCACGACGGCGCGCTGCGCGCATAGTTGAGATTGACGGCGTAGCCTATCGCTCCGCTTATGGCAACCAATACGGTGAAGAGTATCGCTATCGACAGCGACACTATAAGAAATACTGCGACAATGTTCTTCGCTTGCGGCTTAAATATTAATTTTTTCATAGCAATTTTCCCTATATTATTTTAGCACTCTTTTTTATTTTAGTCAATATACGCCGCGGCGCAATGCGCTATGATATTTACGCTTACTTGCGGCTTTATTGCTATATAGCTACGGTGATAGCAGCTACTTTTTAGGCATTATATTTTGACCTTATTACTTGCTCGCATATGAGGCATTGCGCGGCTTTTTCCTTTTTCGGAAAATGAATTATATGCCGTAAGAATAAGGACTCAATCGATTTTAGTATGAAAAATCGCAAATATGGACCTCTTTATAACTACTCTTGGGCGCGCTTAGTTGCATATAGGGCGGCGGATTGAGCGTAAAGGCGGAAATTTTACTCCTAAACGCCTATCTATTAAGAGGTAAGAGGAGTAAGGTATGCTATAATGATATCGGAGGAGATATGAAGGACGTTATCATTATCGGCGCAGGCGTATGCGGTTGCGCTATAGCCGACGCTTTGGGAGAATACGGCTGCAACGTAGCGGTAGTCGAGCGCGCAAGCGACGTCGCGTGCGGCGCCACCAAGGCTAATTCAGGCATAGTTCACGGCGGTTTCGACGCTACCGCAGGCACGCTCAAGGCTAAGTTCAACGCGCTGGGCAACCCCATGTTCGATGAGCTGTCTAAGCAGCTCGATTTCCCTTTCCGCCGCAACGGCGCATACGTGCTTGCCTTTGATAGAGCAGGCATTGACGGGCTCGAAGCTCTGCTCGAGCGCGGCAGAGCCAACGGCATTAAAGACCTTGAGAGAGTAGACGGCGATACGGTGCGCTTGCGCAATCCGCATGTGTCCAAGTCCGTAACCGCCGCGCTGTATTGTCCTTCTTCTGGCATAGTCTCTCCCTACGAGATGACGATAGCTCTTGCCGAGCGCGCCAACATGCGCGGAGCGGAGTTTATATTCAATACGGGCGTTACTGCTATAAGCAGACGCGGCAGCGTCATGACTGTGGATTGCACGGGCGGCAAGTCATATGCGGCGCGCATGGTAATCAACTGCGCGGGCGTCCATGCAGACGAAGTTGCCGCGGCAGCGGGAGTGCACGACTTTACGATAAGAGGACGCAGAGGGGAGTATTACTTGCTCGACAAGACGCAATCATATCTTACCGACGCCACGCTCTTTCAGCTCCCTACGTCGCTTGGCAAGGGAGTGCTCGTCGCGCCCACAGTACACGGCAACGTACTTGTCGGGCCCACCGCGCTCGACACCGACGATAAGGACGGCGTCGCCACCACGGCGGCGGGGCTTGAGGAAGCTATGTCAAAAGGCAGGCTGAGCGTCCCGTCGATATCCGCAAGGAGCGCAATCACCCAGTTTGTAGGCGTGAGGGCGCACTGCGATAAGGACGACTTCATCATAGGCATGTCGTCATTGCAAGGCTTTTACAACGTGGCGGGTATCGAGTCCCCCGGGCTTACGTCCGCGCCTGCCATTGCAAGATACGTCGCGGCGGAAGTTGCGGCATACTTGTCCCTTAAGCGCAAGACGGACTTTATCACCGTGCGCAAGGGTATACCGTGCTTTGCAGCAATGTCGGATGAAGAGCGTGCCGAGCTCATCGCTTCCGACAGCCGCTACGGCAAGATAGTGTGCCGTTGCGAGTGCGTTACCGAGGGTGAGATAATAGACAGCATTATGCGTCCCCTCGGCGCGCGCGACATCGACGGCGTCAAGCGTCGCACCCGTGCGGGCATGGGCAGATGTCAATCGGGATTTTGCTCGCCTACGGTAATACAGCTCATCGCCGATACGTTGGGCGTGCCCGTGCAGTCGGTTACCAAGTGCGGCGCAGGCTCTTACGCGGTTACGGGGAGGATATGATGATTAATTGCGAAAGCCGCAGCGTGGTAGTAATAGGCGGAGGCCCTGCGGGACTGTCCGCAGCCATTGCCGCATTTGACGCGGGAGCAAAGGACGTACTCGTCTTAGAGCGCGACACGCGTCTCGGCGGTATACTCAATCAATGTATTCACAACGGCTTTGGGCTCACCTTATTCAAAAGCGAGCTTACAGGTCCCGAATATGCCGCGCGCCTTATCGACATGGCAAGCGAGCGGGGTATAGAGTGCCGCCTCAATACTACGGTAGTGTCGGTTGCACCCGATAAGACGATAACTTGCGTCTCAGAAGAAGGCGTCTTTAGCATTACGGCCGACGCAATAGTGCTCACCTGCGGATGCAGGGAGAGACCTCGCGGAGCTATAGGCATAGCGGGCGCGCGTTGCGCAGGCGTATATACGGCGGGCACGGCGCAGAAGCTCGTCAATATCATGGGCTATATGGCAGGCAGAGAGTGCGTCATACTCGGCTCGGGCGACATAGGTCTTATCATGGCTCGCCGCATGACGTTGCAGGGAGCCAAAGTGCGGGCGGTGCTCGAGATAATGCCGCGCGCATCGGGACTGATGCGCAACGTAGTGCAATGTCTCAACGATTACGATATTCCGCTCATGACATCCCACACCGTAGTAGACGTGCTGTCGCAAGGCGGCAGAGTAAGCGGAGTAGTCGCCGCAAAAGTGGATAACGATATGCGTCCGATTGCAGGCAGTGAATTTCTCTTACCCTGCGATACGCTGCTGCTCAGCGTGGGACTTATACCCGAGACGGAGCTTGCGCGCGAGGCGGGGATAGGTCTGCACCGCGTTACAGGCGGCGCAGAAGTGGACGATACGCTCATGAGCAATATTGACGGCATCTTCTGCGCGGGCAATATGCTGCACGTACACGACCTTGCCGACTACGCCTGTTTAGAGAGCGAAGTTGCGGGAAAGAGGGCTGCCGAGTACGCAATTAACGGTGGCGTTACTCGCGGCGCATTCACCTCCGTCGAGTGCGGCGACGGTATCCGCTACGCCGTGCCGATGAAGATATTATCCTCAGGCAGCGGCTCGATAACCTTTACCGCGCGTCCGAGCGCGGAATACGCCTTGGGGCGGATATGTATAGAGGCAGACGGAGAGGAGATATACTCCAAGCGCGAGGCGGGCATACGTCCTGCTACCATGCTCAGATACGTCCTCAATAGCGCTCAATCGGATAAATTACGCTCCGCAAGTCGTATATGTATCAAAGTGAGGGAATAATATGGAAGTAGTCTGCACAGTTTGTCCCAGAGGATGCAATATCAGCGTTATAAGCGAGGGCGAGGGCTACGCCGTCCAAGGCAACGGCTGTATGCGCGGCAAGGATTATGCGCTGCGCGAGTTGACTATGCCCATGCGCAACTTTTCGCTTGCGCTGTCCGTAGCGGGCGGCGATACGGACGTAGTTGCGGTAAGGACGTCCGCGCCTGTAAGGCGAGAGTGCATCGCGGAGATTGCGCTTGCAGCGCGCGCTCTTACGCTCTCGGCGCCAATAAAAGCGGGAGACGTAATAATATCTAAAGTGGACGGAGACAGCGACCTCATAGCCGCAAGCACCGTCAACTTAAAGGAGGGTACATGAAGTATATTCTTTCGCTTGATCAAGGCACCACGGGCAGCCGCGCCGTACTGTACGGAGAGGACGGCAAGCCTATTGCCATAGCGCGGCGCGAGGTTAATCAGATTTACCCTCGGCGCGGATGGGTAGAGCACGATGCTGCCGAGATATGGAATAATCAGCTCGACGCGGCGCGCGCCGTCATACGCGAGAGCGGAATATCGGCGGACGATATCCTTGCTATCGGCATAGCCAATCAGCGCGAAACCGCTGTGATATGGGATAAGGGCGGTCAGCCCTACGCCAATGCGATAGTGTGGCAATGCCGCCGCACTTCGGATATGTGCGAGCAACTCAAGGAAGAAGGTCTTGAGGATTATATATACGACAGGACGGGACTTAAGGTAGATCCCTACTTCTCCGCGACTAAATTCAAGTGGCTTATCAACAATGTCCCCGCAATACGCTCCAACATCACCGGCGGCAACGTATTTGCAGGCACTATGGACAGCTACCTGCTGTACAGGCTTACGGGGTGCAGAGTGCACGCCACAGATTATACCAACGCTTCGCGCACCATGCTGTTTAATATACACAAGCTGGACTGGGATTGCTCACTGATGGCAATGTTCGGTATCCCCAAGTCCATTCTGCCTAAGGTCTATCCATCGGGACACCTATACGGATATACGTCGCCCGAGCTGTTCGGCAGACGCATTCCCATATGCGGCATGGCAGGCGACCAGCAGGCTGCGCTGTTCGGTATGCTTTGCACGCGCGCAGGCGATATCAAGAGCACTTACGGCACAGGCTGCTTCACGCTCATGAACACGGGAGAGCGCAACATAATATCGGGGCGCGGACTCATTACCACGCTTTCCGCTTGCGTAGACAGCCGTCCCGACTACGTGCTCGAAGGCTCGGTATTTTCCAGCGGAGCCGTCATCACGTGGCTCAAGCAGGGACTTCGCGCGGTAGACGACGAAGAGGAATGCGTAGCTATCGCTCAATCTCTATCCGACAGCGGCGGAGTATACTTAGTGCCCGCTTTCGTAGGACTTGGCGCGCCGCATTGGGACAGCGAGGCAAGAGGTACAATAGTGGGCATTACGCGCGGCACTACGCGCGAGCATATCGTAAGAGCTGCGCAGGAGAGCGCGGCGTATCAAGTCATGGACGTTCTGCGCGCCGTTCAAGCCGATACTGGCATCAAGATAGACTCGCTCAACGTGGACGGCGGACTGAGCAACAATGACTTTGTAATGCAATTTCAGGCAGATATCTCGGGTATAAGCGTAGTGCGTCCCGTCATCAAGGAGAGCACCTCGCTGGGCGCGGCGTATCTTGCAGGACTTACTATAGGCATGTGGAACGATATAGAGCAACTACGCGTCAATAAACAGGCAGAAAAGGTATTCACCCCCGATATGGATAAGAGCGAGCGCAGCAGATTCATTTTAGGGTGGGAGAAGGCCGTAAGACAGACCGTAGCCAAGTAATAAAAATGCGCCATTAAGCGCATGTGTCCTATTTATCGGGTTTTTACCATTGTATGGGGCAAGAGTACATGATTGTGTATAGCTTGCCTCATATATTTTATCTTAGCATATATCCATGCCTTTTTATTTCTCGATTGAGATAAGCAATAGTCGTATACGGCACGTTATCTCGCCCGTCAATATTTAGCTACATTATCGATAGGATTTGCAGGCATATTTCACATAGGATAGGAAAGTAACGGTTATGCCCTCATTTAGTTTTCCGCTTTTGCCGTGGATATAACGTTGGCGGCGGGGCTTTCTTCATACTCCGTACACGTGATTATAGTCTGTAGCTTAGACGTCTCGGTCAGCAACATATTGCGCCTGTCCTTATCCAGCTCGGACAGGACGTCGTCGAGCAGCAGTATGGGAGTCTCGCCCGTCTCGTGGGTGAAGAGGGATATTTCCGACAGCTTGAGCGAGAGCGCCGCCGTGCGTTGCTGTCCTTGCGAGCCGTACTTGCGCACGTCTATACCGTCTACGCTTATCTTGATATCGTCTCTGTGCGGTCCTATCGTGGTATATTGCAGATAGGCGTCCTTTTCGTATGACTTTGCCAGCTTAGATATAAGCTCCGTCTCGATATCTTTAATATCGCCCCTCTCGATACCGCTCTCATAGCTCAGCTCCAGCTTTTCCGCGCCCGCGGTCAACTTAAGGTGCCGCTCGAGGGCAAATGTCTTGAGCTTGTCCACAAAGTCGTATCTCGCCGCTATCAGCTTGGCGCCTTCCGCCGCCATTTGCGTATCCCATACCTGCAACGACTGTTGCAGCTTCTCGCCCGCAGGCAGGGACTTGAGCAGCTTATTGCGTCTTAGCAATACGGCGTTATACCGCGAGAGCGCGTATAGATAATTGGCAGACTGCTGCGACAGCGAAATATCCGCAAATCTTCTGCGCTCTTGCGGGGCGTCCTTGACAAGTTTCATCTCGTCGGGAGAAAAGAATACGACGTTCATCACTCCGATAAGCTGAGATATCCTGCTTATCGGTATGCCGTCTATCGCAATCCTCTTTTTCTCCCTCGCGTCGATGTATATATCTATAGTGTGGCTGCGGTACTTTTTGACGAGCTTAAGTCCTATGTACGCTCCGTCGCAGCCCCAACGTATGCAGTCCTTATCCCTGCTCACGCGCGCAGAGTTACCCAGACCGCATATATACACGCTTTCAAGCAGATTGGTCTTGCCGGTAGCGTTTTTACCCACTATCGCGTTAAGTCCGTCTGTGAAAGACACCTTTTTATCCGCATAGTTGCGGAAGTTGTTCAGCTTTACGCTATCTACGTACATTCAGCTATGCAAGGGGAGACAGCCTCGGCTTATTGCCTCCTCTGGGGTATGCAGCCGGAGTGGGCTTTATCTTATGCACAGCTATCAGCATCCTGCGGTCTCCGCAAGGCAGAGTAGTGCTCAAAGTGTTTACGTTGCCTGCGCCGAGCAGCTTAAGAGCTTTAGCCGCCGCCTTCAACTCTTTCTCGCCGTCCGCGCCCTTATATGCAAGCATTATTCCGCCCTTCTTTACAAGCGGCATGCAATACTCCGACAGTACGTTCATGGGTGCGACAGCGCGCGCCGTGCATACGTCGTATTCCTCTCTGTGCTCTTGCGCCCAGTCCTCCGCCCTTACGTGATAAGCGGTGCAGTTGTCAATCTCCAGCTCGTCTATGATGTGGTCGATAAAGCCGACGCGCTTGTTAAGACTGTCTACAGACGTAAAGGTGCAGTCGGGGCGAGCTAACGCAAGCGGAATTACGGGCAATCCCGCTCCGCTGCCTATATCGCACACTTTTGCTCCGCGCGGCAGTTGCGTTACAGCCATCAGGCTGTCGATAAAGTGCTTTTCGTACACTTCTTCCTTCTCGGTAATCGCCGTAAGGTTAAACTTTTCGTTCCACTCGATCAGTTCTTCATAAAAGAAGTCGAGCTTGCCTCTTATATCTCTTACGCCATAGCGCTCGAGATAGCCGTCCAATATATCCATTATTTACTCCTTACGGACAGATACGCCATGAGTACCGTAATATCGGCGGGCGATACTCCCGATATCCTTGACGCCTGTCCTAAATTAATAGGCTTGATTTTGTCCAGCTTTTGTCTTGCTTCCAACCTTAATCCGTGCATATTGATATAGTCGATATCATCGGGGAGCGCCCTATGTTCGAGTTTTTTCTCTTGCTCGATAGCCGCCTGCTGCTTTTTGAGATATCCCTCATATCTGCATTCGGTAGCAAGCTCCGCCATAGCGCGCGCGCTGCAACCGTTAAGAGATGCGACGTGTTGCCTCACCACTTGCGCGGGCAAGCCCCTCTTTATCAATATTTCGGCAGTAGCCGCGCCATCCGTTGCGGGAATACCCGCGGCGGCGTAGCACGCCCTTATCTCGCCGATAGATAGGTTGTCTTTCAGCTTTTCGCGATAAGTATCCAGCTCGCTCTTGCGCTTAAGGTACCTATCGTAACGCTTATCGTCCACAAGTCCTACGTCGCGCCCCTTTTGCGTAAGACGCATGTCCGCATTGTCCTGTCTTAGGTGCAGGCGGTGCTCCGCTCTTGCAGTCATCATGCGGTAGGGCTCGTTGGTCCCCTTGGTTACAAGGTCGTCAATCAGCACACCCGCGTACGCTTCGTCTCTGCCCAGTACGAGCGGGGACGTACCTGCAAGATAGTTTGCGGCGTTGATGCCTGCCATCAGCCCTTGCGCCGCAGCCTCTTCGTAGCCGCTCGAGCCGTTAATCTGTCCGCAGGCGTACAGCCCTTTTACCCCCTTTACCGACAAATCTGCCGATAGGGCGGTAGAATCTATGCAATCGTACTCTATGGCATAGGCGTATCGCACTATGCGCACCCTTTCCATTCCTTCTACGCTGCGATACATCTGCTCTTGCACGTCGAAGGGTAGCGACGACGACATGCCCTGTACGTACATCTCGTCCGTATACGCGCTCTCCGGCTCTATAAATATCTGATGCCTTTCCTTATCGGCAAAGCGCATTATCTTGTCCTCGATAGAGGGGCAGTATCTCGGTCCCGTGCTCTTGATAGAGCCGTTATACAGCGGCGAGCGGTGGATATTATCTGTTATGATTTTCTTAGTATCGGCGGTAGTATAGGTCAGATAACAGGGCATTACGTTCTTGATATAACCGTCTGTCATAAAGGAGAAGGGATATATTTCCTCTTGTCCTTCCTGCACGCTCATCTTGGAATAATCCAAGGTTTTACCGTCCACTCTTGCGGGCGTACCGGTCTTGAACCTTCTTACGCTCAGCCCCAAGTCAATAAGACTTTGCGTGAGCTCTGTCGCGGCGGCAAAGCCCGACGGCCCCGTCTTCTGCACCCAGTCTCCGATTACTATATTGGCGTTGAGATACACTCCCGTAGCCACCACCGCCACAGGCGAAAAGTACGTATCGCCCAGGACGGTCTTGACGCCGCATACGCTGCCGCCCGACGTCAATATCTCGGACGCTTCGCTCTGCAAGATATCAAGATTGTCCTGCGTCTCGAGCGTCCTTTTCATGTTCATATGATAGGCTATCTTGTCCGCTTGCGCGCGCAGCGACTGCACAGCCTCGCCCTTGCCCGTGTTGAGCATACGTATTTGCAGAGCAGTGGCGTCCGCATTTATGCCTATCTGTCCGCCCAATGCGTCCACCTCGCGCACGAGATGTCCCTTAGCCGTGCCGCCTATAGCGGGATTGCACGCCATATAAGCAATAGCGTCGGGCGTGAGCGTCATCATCAGCGTTCTGTGCCCCGTGCGAGCAAGCGCGAGGGCAGCCTCCACTCCCGCGTGTCCTCCGCCTATTACTATTGCATCGTAGCTCTTATTCTTCACGGTAATAATTTTATCACAATTAATCCCAATGGGCAACTATATGCGTGTGCGCACGCGCACGTAGCTTATTACTATTCTATATCCTAAGATATCCGCCTTATCTATTTTCCGAGGCAAAACTTTTGGAAAATATTGTCTATTATTTTCTCATCTGCCGTATCGCCCGTTATCTCGCCGAGTGCACGGTACGCCGCGCGCATGTCCAAAAGGGTGCATTCCGACGGCGCGCAATTAAGATTATCGATTGCGCTTGCTATACTGCCCGCCGCACGCTCGAGAGCGTCTTTATGCCTTTGCGACGTTATCACTTCCGCGCCCGCGTCGATATTGCTATCCAAGACGGCGTCTACGGCGGCTTTTTTTACGCTGTCTATACCTTGCAGCGTCTTTGCGCTTATCTCTATGCCTTTAAGGGCGTTTTTACGCGGCAAATCGCACTTATTGACGACTGTTATTATGCGCTTTTTGCCGTCGTTGAGCTGCCTTAGCAATTCCTCTTCCTCTATCGTAATCTCTCTTGAAGCGTCGGTTACGAATAGCACAAGGTCGCTGCCGGATGCGAGCCTCCTGCTCCTTTCGATGCCTGCGCTCTCCACCTTGTCGTCGCTATCGCGAATACCTGCGGTATCTATCAGTCTCAGAGCTATGCCTTCCGCCTCTATCACCTCGTCGATACTGTCGCGCGTGGTGCCTGCGATGTCGGTAACTATCGCTCTGTCCGATTGCGTAAGCGCATTGAACAGCGACGACTTGCCCACATTGGTCGAGCCGATGATTGCAACCTTAATGCCGTCTTTGACATATCTGCCCGTATTGCAGGTGGCGAGCAGTGCAGTCAGTTTATCGGCACACGCCCTAAGAGTATGTATTGCGTCCTGCTTGCTCTCGTCTTCCATCTCTTCGGGATAGTCGAGACTTGCCTCCATGTACGATATACTGTCAAGCAGCTTTGCCTGCATTTCCTTTACGACAGTCGAGGTCCTGCCCGTAGCCAGTCTGTAGCCTGCATTGATAGCCGCCGCGCTATCTGCGTTAATCATATCGGCTACGCCTTCGGCATCGCTGAGCGCAAGTTTACCGTTTAAGAAGGCTCGCTTTGTAAATTCGCCTCGCTCCGCCGCCCGCGCGCCCGCACGCACGCAGCCGTCTAAAACTCTCTTTACAAGGCTTACGCCGCCGTGGCAGTGCAGCTCCGCCACATTCTCGCCCGTATACGAGTTGGGCGCGGCAAAATATACGGCAAGACATCTGTCCGAAATCCCCGAGCAGGAGAGCTCTCCCAGACACATCGTATTGGACGCCGCGTCGGTCAATTTCGACGCCTTGTACGGCCTGAAGAGCATATCTACAATCTCAAGGGCTTTATCGCCGCTAAGCCTAACTATTCCTACAGCTCCGCTGCCCAGCGGAGTGGATATTGCAGCTATTGTATCCATAATTCTATTCTATCACCTAACTTTGCTATCCGCAACTTAGACTGCCAACTTTTTTATCAGCCAGTCCGTGCTCTTGTCCCCGTCGCGGTTATATCTCCTGATATAAAACGCGCTGTCTATATCGCCTTTCCTCACTTGCGTCTTGCCCTCGTTGCACGTTAAGGTGATTGCGTAGCCCATCTCTTTGAGTATTTCTTCCGACTGCGGCGTATATCTTCCAAACGGATATGCAAAGGTCGCGGCTATCACCCCGCTCTTATCCTTGAGCGTCTCGTGCATCCTGACAATGTCCGCCCTAAGCGCCTGTCTATATTCTTCTTCGCTCTCTTCCGACATTTGCGTTATCCCAAAGCGCGGCTTATAGGAGTGCATATTATAGGTATGGCTGCCCACCTCCCATACGCCGCTGCCTGCCATCTGTCCGATTTGTTCCCAAGTAAGATGAGAGTAGTTGGGATTGCTGTCGTCTCCCGATACGCTCGAGTGCTCGCTGAACGCGCCTATAGGGGATATCAAGGCGCGCATGCCGTATTTTGCAAGTATATCGTGCGCGTAATACAGATTGTTGTAGTGCCCGTCGTCGAAAGTAATCAGCAGAGGCTTAGCGGGAAGATTGCCCTCGCCCCTTGCGTAGGCGGCTATTTCCGCAGGCAGTACGGATACGTAACCCATATCTCTGAATGCAATCAAATCGCTCTCAAACGCGGACGGCGATACCGTATACTTACCCACCTTACTCTTGAGCACGCTGTGATACATCACCGCGGTTATCTTTACGCTGTCCCCCGCGAGCTCGCCCTCGTATGTTGTTGCTTCGCTATCGGCCGCCCGCGTATGAGCAGGACACAGCCAAGGCAGAGCAGCTAAAGCTATCAGCGCGCAAATTGCCGTAACGATAATTAAGCGTCTTACAGATAATACCATACCGCTATTATGTGCGCTACTGCATTAATATTTCCACTCGGCGACGTATCAGCTATCTTTTGGGCGGTCGCGGCTATCGCCTATCCTTGGAATTACTGTCCTAACACGCGGCAACAATTATATCGATTGCTTACTAATATCGACGAAAAGGAGCGAGCCGCACTGCATCCCACCTCGGGCAAGCTTGACAAAAATAAGTGGCAGCCTATGAAATGTATCCATAAAATGTGATTGCGCATATGATAGGGGAGCGCTTTGCAGAGTATATCGCGTCCTATATAACTATATATACGCTTAGTATATCAGCCTGCAAGAAAAAGCCCGACCTGCATAGGTCGGGCGCAAGTTACTTATGTCTATAATACGTCTATAGCAAGACGTAGTTGTGCTGATTAGTTGCTCCTTTTGCTCACAGCTATCTGCAACGCAATCTTAAGTATGAGCTGTATCAGCTTGAGCAAGTTGATTATAAAGTCTATGACGTAAGCGATGAGGTAACCTCTAAGCACCTTAGCCACTTCGTACTGCTCGTCTTCGTTGAGCATGTCGCTGCCCTGTAAGAACTCGAGCGCTTCCTTATTGGCTTTCTTCTCGACGGGTATGTTGAGCAGAGTGAACACGAACGAGCAGATGTAAAACACTATCGCCAAGCCCAACACCGCAAGGGTAGGAATCTTAGAAAAACCTGTTGCGAAGTCTATTATAAATCCCACGATTACAAGCGGAATAAAGACTATAGGTCCGAATACGCCTATCATCTGCAATATGCTGCGCGTGCGGAAAGTCTTTTCCTCGCGCTTATCCTGCATGACAAGTCCCACCTTCTGGATAGCAAGTCCTACAGACGTGAGGTTGTCGCCGTACATGGTAGAGCGGCGCAGCCATATAGTCTTGCTGAATCTGTTGTAATAATTGCCGAATACCATTGTCCTTAAGATACCTGCCTTGCGCACTTGCACGTCGGTGAATCCAAGTTTATCAAGCGCAGCCCTTGCCGCGCTCTCGCCGGTATATCCGCCCGACGACTTGTGCCTGTTGGCAAACCAGTACAGGTATAACACTCTAAGACGCGCTATAAGCGCAGCCACGGTCATAACTGCTATAAGGATAGTTACGACAATAAGCGCCATTACGAGTACGACTACGTCCTCGCCGAATTCAGCGGCGAGATCGGCATAAATACCCGAACATAAAAATCCCATATCTAACTCCTTTTTAAGCCCTAAGGCTAAATTACGGATATATTATACAATCGAAATTATCATATGTCAACAATAGGTAAAATTTACCTGCCGATTGACGATAATCGTCATTTCAATGTAAAAGGTTGATAATTAATATGTAAAATGTGATTTTAAGCCGTGCAAACCGCTTTAATCCGTGTTATGATTGAGACGCAAAGGGCTTACAGGCAGATAGAGCATTGTTATGCCTGCATGTGCGTATCGTATCGGGATTGATTGCCCGAGCATACGCATCTTGGTATCGGCGGCAAGCGGACAAGCTACCGCGCACTAATTCATCAGACGATATGACGGACGGATTTATTTCATTTTGCCGTCCGAGCAATCATATCTATCCCTCCTCACCCGACGGTCGCGCTATTTGCGGCCGTCATTTTATATTGACACCGACTGCCGCACTACCTTATAATTATTATATATCGGTATATTATTTATATATATTGCCGCTCAATAATACTGCCGCGTCAATTCACGCTGTCGGCAATACGAGGTGAATCAATGAAAAAATCGCTTAAGCCCCTGCCTTGCGCAGCCGAGGACTACATCCCCTTACGAGAAAAGATAACTTACGGCATAGGCGACTTCTTCGGCGGCGGACAGGCGACAATGATTTCGCTTATCCTGCTCGTGTTCATGACCGACGGACTGGGCATAGGCGCGGGTATAGCGGGCACGATAATCACGCTCGCTAAGTTCTGGGACGCGGTATCCGATCCTTTCATGGGCAATCTTTCAGACAACTTCCGCAGTCGGTTGGGCAGACGCAAGCCATTTATCTTTTTAGGCGGTCTGCTTATTATCCCTGCGATGCTTTTCCTTTTTGCTCCTTGGACGTGGGGCGCTACAGAGGGCAGCGGAGAGTATTACGGCAAAGTAGTCGTAGTGGCTATAGCATACCTCGTGTACTGTACGGTATCCACCGTGTCGCAGGTCCCTTATTGCTCGCTCTCATCCGACATATCTTCCGATTACAAGCAGCGCAACGCCGCCAATACTTTTAAGCTGGTTACCGACATGGCGGCTGCGGGACTGTGCTATCTCATACCCTCGCTGATATGGCAGGCATTTAAGAAGAGCAATATCACGCTCACTCACTTTTGGCTGATAATATCGCTCGGCTTCGGCTCGGTATTTGCAATCACGCTGATACTTTGCGCCCTCACCGTCAAGGAGCGTACGCCGCTGCCAGAGACCAAACAGAAGTTTTCTTTCAAGTCTTACAGCGAGCCGCTCAAGATAAAGTCTTTCCGCCTGCATTTGGGCATGTATATCACGTCGTTTCTGACCATGGACCTCATCTCCGCGCTGGCAATCTATTATTGCGACAATATTCTGCGCGGGCTTAAACTGTTCGGCATGGACATGAGTTCGCTGTTCGTAATAGGTCCTATGATGGTGCTTGCGGCATGCGTAGTGCCGCTGTGCTATTATTTCATGAAACTCAAGAGCAAGCAGTTCGCTTTCCGCGTGGGCATGCCCCTATACATAGCGGGCGCGATATTGCTTGCGGTGTATCAGAGAGACTGGCCTACGTGGCTCGTGCCTTTATTCGCGGTGATACTCGGACTGGGCTTCGGCGGCACGCAGATGATGCCTTGGCTGATATTCCCCGATACAGTGGACGTGGCGGAGCTGAGACTGGGCAAGCGCGATACGGGCTCGTTCTCGGGACTTATGACCTTCAGCCGCAAGATATGCACCGCGCTCGCCATACTGATAGTGGGCTGGGTGCTGTCGGGCGCGCATTACATAAGCGGCGTCAATCAAGTGCAACCCGACTCCGCGCTTATTGCAATAAGAGTTTTGCTGGGAGCGTCCGTTACCGTGCTGATAGCTCTGGGCTTTACGTTTTCAATGATGTACAAGATTACGGATAAGAAACTTGCCCGCGTGAGATATTATCTTGATATTCAGCGCGCAGGCAACAACGACTCCCTCACCGACGAGGAGCAGGCAGAGCGCGCCGCGCTTATCAAGGAACTTGCCGGAGAAGAGCGAGCGCCGAGAGCGCGCAAGGCTAAGCCTATAAGCACCGACAACGGCAAAGAGGATAAGTAATCTTTACGGCGATTTTTATCCTATAAGCGCGTTATTACAATAATTTTATGTTATTTATGACTATTGTTTGTTATAATAATAATATAGTTTTTACTTTACGGAGGTTAGCAATATGCTCGTTAAAGAGATAGATACCGCCCTTTACGGCAGATGTATGTCGCTTAGCGCAGGCAAGGCAGAGCTGCTTGTAACTTTGGATTACGGTCCGCGCATAGCATCCCTTACTTACGACTCCTCTCCCAACATGTTCTTTAAGGACACGGGGGACGAAGTCAATAAGAGCAACTCTCTTATGGACAAATCGCTCGAAGGCATGGGGGATTGGCACATCTACGGCGGACACAGACTGTGGAAGTCGCCCGAGGATATTGCGTCATACTTCCCCGACAATGCGCCCGTCAAGGTGGAGAAGGAGGGGGACGGCGTACGCTTTTCCTCGGCATTCGAGCCTTCTACGGGACTTATCAAGAGCATGTATATTACCGCTTCGGACGAGGGCGCGTTCAATATCGAGCACCGCTTTATCAACGGTACCGACTCGCCGCTGCCCCCTACAAGCCTTTGGGCTCTTACCGTGCTTGCAGGCGGAGCCGTAGTCAAGGCGCCTTTGGACACGTCGGACACGGGACTTCTCCCCAACCGCAACTTAGTGCTGTGGAGCTATAACAGCATCAAAGACCCCCGTCTTACCGTAGATGACGATTGCATAACCGTAAGATACGACAGCAGCGCAAAGCCCATGAAGATAGGGCTTATGAATACTCTCGGAGTAGTGCGCGCGTACAATCACGGACTTGTATTCACCAAGAGCTGGCAGGTGGAGCAGGGCGACTATCCCGACTTTTCTTGCAACACGGAGATATACTCGTCTCATCTGTTTACCGAGATGGAGACGCTCTCTCCTCTCAAGGCGTTGGACGCGGGAGAGTGCGCCATACATACGGAAGTGTGGACAATAAGTAAAGAGTAATTCGGTTCTCAAGGAGTAGTATATGCGGCAAAGCCGTCGGCGCATTTTTCTTATAACCATAATAGTTGCGGTAATTACAGTTGCCGCCGTATGCCTATGCGCTTGTAAGAAAACAACTGTCATAGATAAATACTACTATCTCTACGATTACGACCTTGCGTCGGATACGGGCAGAGGCATCGCCGAGCAATATCAAGGCGTAGCCGTTACTATTAAGACCAACTGTAAGTACTCCGTCTACGGCGGCGCGCTCGGTTCGGGGAGGTCGAGGAATTACGATCCCGTCAGCGGCGCAATAATATCGTCCGACGGATACGTCATCACCACCTATCACGGAGTGCGCGGCGGCAACGATAACAGTATCCCCTCAAGCGAGGAGTACACGTACAAGGTATATATCTCGCGTACGGATTTATATGACTCCACCGCCGTGGAAGAATACGACGCCGACTTTATCGAAGGGTGGCTGGGCAGCGACGTTGCGTTGCTTAAGTTGCGCGGCGCATCCAACCTCAATTATGCCAACCTCAAAGATTTTTCCGACTCCAAGGTAGGCGACAACGCGTATATGCTGTATTGCTACGACAACCGCGGCTCTATTAAAGCATGTCCGATAATGGCAAGCGCCGCTATAGGCGCGTCGAGCGTGGAGAGCACCAAGTATCTTTCCGCAATGCCTTCGGAGTACGTTACGCGCAAATTCAAGATAGACGTTATCACAGGCGAGTATCCCGCATGCTGCGCCGGAGGAATTATAATAGGCTCGGACGGCAAGGTTACGGGCATGGCATTTACAAGGCTTCTTTCTCAAGAAGCTCACGAGTCGCAAGAGCAGGACATATACGGACTTGCCGCCGCGATTCCTGCGCGAACGCTGTACAATCTGTGCGCGTCTTATATTAACTGAAAGGAGTATCGGAATTGATAAAGGGTAGATTCAGACGACTTTTTCTCCCCATAGCGGTAATGTGCGTATGTATCGCTATCGCGCTGTGCGGCTGCTCGCTGTTGGATTCTCTTGTAGGCAGCGACAGCGAAATCAATAATAAAGTGCAGTACCTCGACAGCGTGAATAACGCCACTGTGGGCAATATCGTAGCCAATAACTGCCTCGGCGCCGCAGTTCAGGTATATGCAGGCAACTCCGCAGGCAGCGGCTTTTTCGTAACGGCAGACGGCTATATCGTAACCAATCATCACGTCGTATCGGGTAAGACGGAATGCACTATACGCGATGCCAACGGTCAGACCGTCAAGGCTTCGCTCGTAGCTTCCGACGCTAAGCGCGACGTCGCGTTGCTCAAGGCGGATACCGAGGGCAGAGATTATCTCTACTTTGCCAGCAGCGGCAGCAAGGAAAACATATACGTGGGCGACACCGTATATATCATAGGCAATCCCGCCGACCTCGGCATTATCGTAGGCACGGGCATAGTGTCCAATCTGTCGGTATACTCGGGCTCTGACGACCGCAACTATTCTTTCAACTCCATTATCGTCAACGCGTCCATCAACCACGGCAACAGCGGCGGTCCCATGATCAACGCTAAGGGCGCGGTAGTGGGATTGATATACGCCCGCTTTGAGAGCTCTTCCGCCAACGGAGCGCAGAATAACGACATCTACGGCTTAGCATGCGCGGTGCCTTCTACCGCGGTAATGGCATTCTTGGGCGAGCAAGGCGTTTCGTACGCTACCGCACCGCCTTATCAAGCGCCTACGGAATAATAACTTAAAAGATATAGGAGCCGAGCGGCTCCTTTTTTCTTTCAAAGCGTTGCACTTGCTTTGACAATTCATCTTACCTATATATTAATATCTCATTATATATGCGTAGGCTTAGCTTAGTCCGCTCGCTATAATTTGCAGTCGACAACTGCGTATACCTTATATTATCTTGCAAGCGTTGTCGGGCTTATATTTACAGATAGACAATTCAATAATCGTTTTTATATATTCCGCATTAATAGCGTAAGCCGAAAGTATTGTTTATTTCAATATTTGAGCGTGAAATCCAGTATCCGACGCGGCAAGTTTAACGACGATAGAAAAGCAGCGCGCTAAGAACGTCTACGATTGATTACGCGTAGCGCCTTTATGCTACTTCCTGCAACTTTCTATTATATGCGCGGCGACTCATTTGCATTTATTAAAATCTCATACACGTATTGGATTACTGGAAATTATTTCATATTGAATATGAGGTTGGACTGCTTTATACTTTCACTTGCAGGGGAGTTGCGGCTCCCTTGTGAGGAGGAGAGTATATGAAGATTAAGATAATTATAGCCGCGGCTTTAATCGCGGTACTTATAACGGCGGTAGTAGGTTGCGGACAGGCTTATCAGCCTTCGGACGGACCCGACATTACTCCTATACCGCCCGTCTCGCCTAACGAGCCTACGGATACAGACGAGCCCGACGTACCCGTTACGGGCAATCCCGACGACGTCGACAGACCTGCAATGTCCAATCGCTACGACGTGGTGCTTATATCAACGGTAGACTCGCTCAACGTGCGCAGCGGCAAAGGCTCAAGCTATTCCAGCTTAGGCACGCTCGATAAGGGGGACGGAATTGCTAAGCTCGGAGAGGCTCAAGACGGTTGGTATCCCACCGTATACAGAGAGCGCACTGCTTACGTTTCGGCGGCGTACGTACGCGAGCAGCGTTTTGCCATGGGCGACGACAAGACGGAAAAAGTAGTGGAAGAAGGCAAGAAGTTGCTCGGACACCCCTACGTGTGGGGCAGCCAGCGCTACCACTGGGGCAACGGCAATCTCAATACAGCTTTTAAGGCAGGCGAGTTTGACTGCTCCGCGCTCATGCAGTACATATTCTACAAGGGAGCAAGCGTCAATCTCGACCTCAATACCCGTACTCAGGTATTGCAGGGTAAAGAAGTGAGCCGCGCCGACCTTAAGAGAGGGGACTTAATGTTCTTCACCAACGCGTCCCGCTACAACAAGACGGGCGTGGAGCGCATAGGACACGTAGCCCTGTATCTGGGAGACAACTACATACTGCATACGGCATCCGACCATGCGGTAATCGAGCCGATATCTGCTACGCGTTGGGGGTACTACATAGTCTCGCGCGATGTGCTGTGATAATCTGAGCTTGTTTGCGACAGTTGTCTTAATACCTATGCTGGCAGTTGAGAAAGATAAACGCAACACGTGCCGCCCCTGGCGTACTCTTAATAACAGGGCGTATATCACGGCGGCAACAGATATTAAAGCCTTGAGTAAGCCGCCGATTGTATGTACATGACGGCGCATATAAGCGGCAACAGCCCTCGGCTGTGTCAATGCGAAAAGACAGCAAAGGCGCAAGCATACTGCTTATAAAAGCATATTTTACATAGCAAATACGGCTGTTAAAATATACCGATTGACGCGTATTGATTACACGTAGCGGTTCTTTGAGGGAGGGCAACCCTCCCGCTTTTTTTATGCAATCTTTCTTTATCGCTATTTACAGCCGCGGGATGCGGTGTTATACTTAAGAAGGAGGAAGATTATGCAACATTTATTATCCGCGGGCGATTTGCTCGATAAAGAGGGCAACCTCGCAGAGGCAGGATATGCCTATTCGCTCGTGCGCGTCTACGACCGCTCGGCAATCAAAGCATCCAAGCTCAGAATCAAAGAGTGGGACTACTATTACGTAACCGACGGCAAGGTATTCTTTTGCGTTACGGTAGCGGATATCGGCTATATTTCAATGGCAAGCGTATCGATTGTAGACTGCGAGCGCAGAGTATTCAAGACTGCGTCTGCCATAGGTCTGCTCCCGCTGGGCAAACTCAAACTGCCGTCCACTTACGAGCGCGGCGACGCGTCTATCAAGGTAGGTAAGCGCAACATACGTATCGTCAACGACGGAGAAAGCAGACGCATTATATGCGACTATCCCGCTTTCCACGACGGCAAGACGCTCAAGGCGGACATCACGCTTACCAAGCCGCTGAAAGAAAATATGGTTATTGCCACGCCCTTTGACAAGCGCGGCAGATTTTATTACAACGCCAAGCTAAACTGTATGAGCGCGCAAGGCAGCTTCACCTACGGGGATAACACTTACTCCTTTTCTCCGGACACGTCCGTAGCGGGGCTTGACTGGGGACGCGGCGTATGGACTTACAGCAATACTTGGTACTGGAGCTCTTTAAGTTGCATTATCGACGGCGAACGGGTGGGATTTAATTTGGGCTACGGCTTCGGCAATACTTCCGCCGCGAGTGAAAACATGCTTTTTGTAGGCGATAAGGCGCACAAGCTGGGCAGAGTGGACTTCGGAATATCGGGCGATGCGGAAGGCAAGCCCGACTTCCTATCTCCGTGGCACTTTACCGATGACGAGGGCAGGCTCGACCTTATTTTCAAGCCCGACGTAGACCGACGCGACAGAGTGAGCCTGGGCATTATCACCACCGACCAGCATCAGGTATTCGGCAGATTTTACGGCACGGCGGTCTGCGACGACGGCTCGACTATAACTTTCGACGGTCAGCGCGGCTTTGCGGAAAAGGTGTTCAACGCCTGGTAACTTGTATGCTCGATAGAGCGTAGGCGCGATAGATTGCGCGGTTGCGCCGCACTTTATATATCAGGCAGTGCGCGCCAACGGTATGCTCCTGCATGTTTGGCGTTTTATCAGCGCGCGCTATGACTTGACAGTATAGACTTTTCACTATATAAGTTAGCGCGGAGTATCAGCTGTGCGCGCACGTTTAGACAAGCGCGGCGCTTGCGCCTGCTGCGGCAATAGCATTGATTATCACATTTACGGAGGTAGCATTATGAACGTATGGCACGACATCGCTCCCGAGCGCATTACGCCCGAGAGGTTTATCGCATGTATAGAGATACCCAAGGGCTGTAAGAATAAGTACGAAGTAGATAAGGACACAGGCATGCTTATTCTCGACCGCATACTGCATACTTCCACGCATTACCCCGCAGACTACGGCTTTATTCCCCGCACATACGCCGACGACGGCGATCCGCTCGACGTACTCGTGCTGTGTAGCGAGCAGATTGTACCGCTCGCCCTTGTGGAGTGCTGTCCCATTGGGCACATAGCCATGATTGACGAGGGCGCGGAGGACATCAAGGTGCTTGCCGTCCCGCTCAAAGATCCCAACATGAACTGTTATACCGACGCGTCGCAACTCCCGCCGCATATAGTCAGCGAAATCAAGCATTTCTTCGACGTTTACAAGCAGCTTGAGGGCAAGACTATGACTGTGCTCGAGCTGTACGGCAGAGCAGATACCTTGGACGTTATCGATAAGGCAATTTCCGCATACGGTAAGCGATTTGGCGGCAAGGCACGCTACGTCTGAGCCCGCCGCCCGAAGAGGCAAAAGGTTCATCAACCTACGTTGTATACCCGTAGCCTTCGCGGGTATGCTTATCTGCATACCGCTGTGCTACGCCATTCCTCTATACTGCGTAGCCCTGCTGCTCGGTATATTTTTACTCTCTCTGATTTTTATATGCGTGTTTCTGCGCGGAAAGAAATTCTTTAAGATTGCGCTGTGCTTTCTTCTCGGCGCAAGTATCGCTTGCGGCAGCATTGCCGTCAATACTCTTATATCCGGCTCCCGCAATGTGGATATTCAAGACGCTTATATCGAGGGCAGGATAACCGACTCGTCTCTATGCGCGCCCGACGGTTCACTAATATCTTCCGACGCAGCAGCTATCTTGCTTGACAATATCTCGGCGGACGGAAATCGCGTTGCGGGAAAATGCGAGATTTATCTGCCCGAACGTTTGGTTCAAGGACTTAAAGTCGGCGATAAGATAGCCTTTAGAGGCGGTATACGTTCTGCCAAGTTTGACTTCTTCGATACATCTTCCGTACGCGCTACGCGCAACCGCATTTATCACCGCGCATACCTTATCGCAGATAACGAGTATCTTGGCATACAAGAGACATTCTCGGCGCAAAGTAGCAAGGCTACTATCGCCGAAAAGCTGCGTTTGAGACTGCGCCTTGTGCTCGATAGCAACTGCAAGCAAGATACTGCCGACGTCCTCTACGCAATGACGTTCGGCGACTCCAAGTATCTCGGCAGCGGAATCAAGGCGAGCTTTCGCCTTACAGGCACCGCGCACCTGCTGGCGGTATCGGGGCTACACGTGGGCGTGCTTTCCGCCGCCGTAATATTCCTACTGCGCAAACTTAAACTGCGCAGCCTATCGGTGCTGACAGTCAATACCGTACTGCTTGTTATCTACTGCTTTCTATGTTCGTTTACGCCGTCTGTAGTGCGAGCTACGATTATGATAACAATCGCGCTTATAGCCGAGGCTCTCGGACTAAGGCGAGACGCTCTTTCTTCTATCTCCCTTGCAGGAGTAATTTTGCTTGCCGCATGTCCTTTTGCTCTCGGCGAGGTGGGATTCCAGCTGAGCTTTGCCGCAGTGTACGGCATTATATTGTGCTCGGGCAAGCTAAAAGCCGCCTTTGCCAAGGCATTGCCCAAGTGTGTCGCTTCAACTCTTGCAATCTCCGTATCCGCAAGCGCGGGCACGCTGCCTTTTATGTTGGCATACTTCGGCTCGCTGTCGCTCTCGTCGCTGCTTGCCAATTTCCTTGTCGTCCCTTTAATTTCGCTTATATATCCTCTGTACCTTTTATTCGCCGCCGTATGCGTGATAATCCCCGCGGCAGGAATAATACTGCCGTATGTTTGCGTGCCGTTTGACGCGGTTATCTCCGTAATATCGGCTACAGCAAGTCTACCTCTGCTGTCTTTTACGGCGAGTATACCTATCGCTATATGTCCGCTGTATTTTGCAATGTTGCTTACTTTATCTCCATACTTTCGCCGCGGATTACTCAAGCGCGCCGCCTGCGGCATGGTCTGCACGATAGCATCTATAGTATTGATTGTCGGATTGATATCATATAGACCGCTGACAAGCGGCTGCGACTCATGTCAATTAGGCGGGCAAGAATACGCAGTTATATCTTCTTCTCACGGCAATTATCTCATTGCAAGCTCAGGACTTGACGATGCGCACATATCCGATTGCAGAGCCTTTCTAAGCAACCGCGGAATATCGCAAATAGACGGGATAATATTGTACGATTTGGTCTCTACGGACGCTTCAACAGTGCAAAATTATAGTAAAATATTGCACTGTGATAAAATTTACATTGCTAAAGGGTATACTTGCTATGATAATATATTATCAGACGTTATTGTCGGCGACTGCGTTTATGAAGGCTTTTCGGTAATTTATCCCGCAGAGGGAGTCATTGCCGTAAGGTCGGGCGATGTAAGCGTCGTCGTTGCGGCTAAGGGCGCAATAATACCCTATTGGCTCATCGGCTATGACACAATAACGCAATGATTGACACGTCTGTCGATTTTTTGACGACAACATTAAGGGAGGAGAAGTCGGTTGATAGAGGCATATGAACTCAGCTCTGACAGCGTCGCGGCACCTGTAAGCCTGCTTACGGGCGACGATACGTACTGGATAGAGCACTCGCTCGGCGCGCTCACTTCCGATATACCTGTAGCCGAAAGAGAATACCGTATACGCGTATTCGATCCCTGCGATAATATTTCCGAACTTATATCCTATCTCAACTGTTATTCTTTTACAGGCGACGGCAACGTGGCTATCGTGCGTGGTCGCAAGGCAAAAATCACCGCAGCGGACGCAAAACTGCTCACCTCATATTGCGCCGCCCCCGCAGAAGGCAACCGCCTTATCATATGCGATACGGCAGGCGTATTCGGCTGCGTTACAGAGTATGCAGTTACCATATCGTGCGCGGCTGTGTCCGAGGCAAGAGTAATGCAAATTACTAAGGACGCCTTTAATGCGGCAGGGCTGACCGCGGACAACACGGCGGCAACGTTGCTTGTCAACTATTGCTCGAGCGACCTTGGACGCATATGCCGCGAGATAGATAAGCTAAGCGCGTATTCGCCTGAAAATAATATCGTAGACAGCAAATTGATAGCTGCTATGGTCGCTCCCGACGCTCACGCCAAGGCTTATGAGCTCACGGACGCGTTGTCATCGGGCAAGAGAGATGCCGCCGCGGATATATTGGCGCAGCTGACTGCGTCGGGCTCTGCGCCTGCATATCTGCTCCGCGTGCTCTCGGGCGCGTACCGCAATCTTTTGCACGTGCGCATCTCATCCTTGGACGACGCCGCGCTGGCGTCGGCTTTGGGTATAGGAGCGTACGCGGTGCGCAGGCTCAAGCGCGTCGCCTCGGGATATTCCGCAACGAGGCTCAAGTCCTTATCCGACATGCTCAACGACTTGGAATTTCACTTCAAGAGCGGAAAGCTCAGCGCGGAAAGCGCGCTCGACTTAGCGATAGGCAGGCTCATGGAGGCCACGGCATAATATATGTATAACAATCGATTCATCCCCGTAAGTACCAGACTGAAACCCACCGCTTCGCTGTGGGCGGGCAGAGTAATGCTCGTGCTCACTTTTGTATTCGGCAACATGTCGAGATTGCAGCAGACGTACGACTCGTTTTACTTGTCGGCTTTCGGCGCGCTCGGCTTTTCGGCAAAGGTTGCGCTCGGTTCTGTAATATTTTCGGGCATTGCCATAGGATTGATTATGTACGCGCTGTATTCGGCGGCGGCGCGATTTGCCTATATCGCCCTTCAGCGCAAACTGGTATTCGTGGGCGAGACGGGCATAGATTACAATACTTTCCGCACCTGCTACGACTGGCCCGTGATAGTCGCGGGATTGCTCGGCGGAATATTCGAGTTGCTCAACGTATTTTATCCCGCCGTGCTCGTAGGCTCTTCTTACCTGCTGAGCGTGCTGTTTTCTTTAGCCGCAATTATGACTTCTCTTGCGCTTTTAGTACGCAAGACGGGCAAGGATAACGTCTGTTTCGTCATTGCCTCCGTTACGTTGCTCAACGTGATATTGATGATACTGTGAGGGGCGATATGCGTAAGAAGTCTTTGCTTTTACTTTTAGTCGTAGTTACTTCCGTATCCGTACTGGTAGGCGTATCGGCATGCTCCGGCGCGCGCAAGAATTTCGGAGTCGAAAAGTCCGATTATCCTATATCCGTCGTCTCGGATAATTCTGTATATACGTTGCTTGAAGAGGTCAGCTCGTATACGGACCGCTATTACGCGTCGGCAGGCTCGTACTCGGCGGCGAATTATCTTTCCGTCAAGCTGCAATCGTACGGGCTTGAGCCGCTCAAGGTCAACGGCTTTGACATGAAATACGTCATGGCGCAACCTCTATCCGACGGCACGTCGGAGATTATAGGCGCGGACGCTTTCAAGGCAGATACCGACATCACTTCGCAACGGCAAAAGAGCGATTCTCTCAATCTCTACTTCCGCCGTCCCGCCGACACGGATAAGCCGCTCGGCACTGTTATCATCAGCGCGCATTACGACAACCTCTTCGGCTGCGAGATAGGCAGACACACCGTATCCGCCACAGGCGCGTACGACAATGCCGCGGCAGTAGCAGTATTGCTCGACACAGCAAGCAAAATGCGCGGCGCTACGTGCGATTACGATATTATCTTCTCCCTTCTTTCGGCATCCACCGTGGTAGAAAACGGCAGCGTATATTACGGCTGGTACGGAGCGAGCAGAATGTATTCCACGCTCGAGCGTCTCGACATGGCGCAGGATATAAGCCTTGCAATCAACTTGTGGCGTCTCGGCGGAGGAAAAAACAATTATATGTACTCCTACGACAAGGCCACGTCGTACAACAACTTGTTCTACGAGGTTGCGCACGCCAATTCTCTCGACTTTACGGCAGTGCCCGAATATAAGCGCGCTTTTTCTGCCGACTACGCAGTTACCGTCAGCGGCAGACTGGGCACGCCTACGGGCTCGTTGCACATAGGCATGCTCAACGACTCGCTTGTGTCCATGAATAAAGGAGTTCCCACGCTCACTTATCTCTCACTCGACTGGAGCGACGTGAGCAACCCCGGGTATACCGAACACGCGGGCTTTTCCAACTGCGCTCTTACCGACGCGGACACTCTTGAAAACATGGTCTTGATTTCAGGCGGGGGAGAGATTGGCAAGCAAGCCGTTGCCGACAAGCTCAACGCCGTCTCCGCAAATATAATTTACACGCTTTGCGACAATGCCGCATTGTTAAGCGACGCCTTAAATTCGGCTGATAAAGAGCTCGAGTCGCTATCGTCTGTTACGTCCGCGCTCTATTACACGGGGCTTGGAATAATGATTGCGGCAATCGTAGGACTTATCGCCGCATACGTTGTCGTCAACCGCAAAAACGCGGCAAGGCTCGCATCGGCAGGGCGCAATACGCCTCCTCCGCCCAAGAGCGGCAATGTAGCGGGCGGCGGTTCTCCCTTTGAAGAATACGAGGACAACGGCAAAATTTTTGAAGATTTCGACTGACATAAGCGCGTCGGTCGCTACCGCTTGCACGCTTATAAGCGCAATTTAAGTATAAAGTCGGCGTTATATGTCGGCTTTATGTAATTTATAGCGTAATTTACTTTATTTTTATTATAGTTTTAGGCTAAAATATTATATACAGATGTGCTCTAAGACATCTTATTGCATATAATATTTACGTCCGAGGTGAATGAATAATGATTTTAGCGGCAGCCAATTCGGCGCACGAATATTTGCTCAATCTCAACTGGACCATGGCGATAGACATTCTCGTCTTGCTCGCCGTAGCGGTCTTGGTTTTGATATTTTTCAAGCGTCGCAACAGCATTAAGCTGGCTCTTATATTTTCGGCGTTCTTGCTGCTGTACTGCGTTGTATGGGTAATCAACGGTCTGTTCGGTTATCTGTACGTTACTAAGATAATTTTGTCTGTTATAGGCATGTTCATGATAGGCTCGTTTATAGTGGTGTATCAGACAGACCTCAAGGTCAGCTTCAGCAAACTTGCTCATCTGGGCGAGCGCGGCGGCAAGAGCAGCGAGGTGGATACCACTTACGAGGAGATGAAGGCAGGCTCGGACGAAATAGTACGCGCGTGTCAGAACATGGCAAAAAATAACGTCGGCGCGATAATCATCATCTGCAAGGACTCCGTACCCTCGCACATTCTCGAGACGGGCACCATGCTCAACGCGGGTATATCGTGCGGACTGCTCGAGAGCATATTCAACACCCGCGCGCCGTTGCACGACGGAGCTGTCGTCGTCAAGGGCAACAAGATACTTGCCGCAGGTTGCTTCCTTCCTCTTTCGCAGGAAGTCAATATCGCCAAGGAGCTGGGTACGCGTCATCGCGCGGCTATCGGCATCACGGAAGAAAACAACGATATCTTCGCCATCGTCGTCAGTGAAGAGACGGGCGTAATATCCACCGTCATGAGCGGTAAAATCAAGAGATACATGACTCCCGACTCGCTGTCCGAGCAGATAGAGCAGGCGTTCGGAATATCCGCCCGCCCTCGCAAGGAGCGCGTCAAGGAGCATAAATTCTTATGAGTTTAATTTGCAGACCGTCTTATCTGCTGCCTAAGGCAGGAACGGATCTGTTCAAGTGGAGCGTCATCGCCTGCGACCAATTCACTTCTCAACCGGAGTATTGGGACAGGCTGTCCCACGTTATAGGGGACGCTCCGTCTACGCTTGCGCTCACTTTCCCCGAGGTCTATCTCGACAAATGCGATAATACCGAACGCACCTTATCGATACGCGCTGCAATGCGCAGCTATATCGATGACGGCATACTTATCCCTCGCTCGGGTTACGTACTGGTCAAGCGCGTTATGCACAGCGGCAGAGAGCGTCTGGGGCTGATGTGCGAGGTCGACCTTGAAGAGTACGACTTTTCCCCGTCGTCGCAATCGCTTATCCGCGCTACGGAAAAGACCGTTACGGAGAGACTTCCCGTAAGAGTTGACATACGCACGGGCGCGCCGCTCGAGCTTCCTCACATTATGCTGCTTATGGACGGCGGCAAGGACTTCATGCGAGAGCTCGATTTGCTCCGCGGAGAAGTGTTGTACGACACGCCGCTCAATATGGACGGAGGACGGCTCACAGGTTACGCCCTCGATTGCGACGCTAAGATAGACGCTTTCTTGTCTTCGCTGTCCAATCCTGCAACTCTTATGAATAAATACGGCACTCGAGCGGGCATAGCTTTTGCCGTAGGCGACGGCAATCATTCGCTTGCTACCGCCAAGGTGTGCTGGGACAAGCTCAAGAGCGAGCTTCCTTCCGACAGGCTCAAGGACCACCCCGCAAGGTATGCCTTGTGCGAGCTGGTCTCATTGCAAGATTCTTCGTTGGAGTTCGAGCCCATTCATAGGGTGGTATTCGATAAAGCGGGCGAGTTCCTCTCTTACGCCAAGTCGCGCTTGAGCGGCGAGGGCAGAGTCAAGGCGTATGCCTGCGGCAGCGTCTGCGCGCTTCCTGCTCCTTCCGACGCAGCGCAAGCTATAGAGGTCATACAGCGCGTCATAGACGAGTATTGCGCCCTGTCCGGTTGCACTACCGATTATATACACGGCGTCGGCGATACTCTGGACGTAGCGGCGGCAGGCGGCGGCACGGCTATAATAATGCCGCTTATATCCAAAGATGAGTTGTTCAAGTCGGTCATATCACGCGGCGTATTGCCGCGCAAGTCTTTCTCGATGGGAGAGGGCAGAGATAAGAGATATTATATGGAGGCGCGTGTGATAGACGATACCGTATCGCTGTGCGCCGAGGAGATAGATTTATGATTAAAGTCGCTAAGTTCGGCGGCACGTCTATGGCGGACGCATCCGCAATCACCCGTTCCGCAGACATAATGAGGGCGGAAGAGAGCCGTCGCTATGCGGTAGTATCCGCACCCGGCAAGCGTTTTTCGCAAGACACTAAGGTTACTGACATGCTGTACGCCTGCTGCCACGAGTTGGAGCTGGACGGAGCGTGCGAGGAGACTTTCTCCAAGATACGCGACCGCTTTGTAGGCATATGCACCGATCTTAAACTCACTATTGATATTTCTTCTTACCTCGATAAGGTCAAGGACGGCATGTATAAATACCGCAGCACTTCTTACTGCGCTTCCCGCGGAGAGTACCTCAGCGGCGTCATAATGGCTGCGGCATTGGGCTATGAATTCGTAGACGCGGCGGAAGTAATAGTCTTCACCTGCGACGGCGAGTTTGACGCGGCGTCCACACGCTCGGCCCTTCAGGCAAGACTTGCCGATACGCCCCGCGCGGTTATCCCCGGGTTTTACGGAGCGGACGAGCACGGCACGGTACACACCTTCAGCAGGGGCGGCTCGGACATAACGGGCGCGCTTATAGCCGAAGCCGTTAAAGCGGACATGTATGAGAACTGGACCGACGTCAACGGCTTTTTGAGCGCAGATCCGAGAGTTGTGGATAATCCCGAGCTTATCTCCAAGCTGTCTTACAGAGAGCTGAGGGAGCTCGCCTATATGGGCGCCAACGTCTTGCATCACGAGTCCATATTCCCCGTGCGCTCCGGCGGCATCCCCATCAATATACGCAATACTTTCGCGCCTGAGGAAAAGGGTACGCTCATCGTCCCCGAAGTAAAGGACAGCGAGGTTACCTCCACGGTTACAGGTATAGCGGGCAAGACGGGATACAGCATTATTTATATCGAAAAGTCTATGATGAATAACGAGTACGGATTCGTGCGCAAGATACTGTCCGTGCTTGAGCAATACAACATCTCATTCGAGCACATGCCCAGCGGTATCGATACTTTGAGCATTGTCGTCGCAGACAGCAGCATTGCAGGCAGGGAAGGCGTATTGCTCGATAGAATTACAAAGGCGGTCGCTCCCGACCATATCAAGATCAAGAGCGGGATTTGCCTTATCGCCACCGTCGGACACGGCATGAAGTCCAATCTCGGCACGGCTGCCAAGCTGTGCGGCGCGCTCTCCGGCGCAGGCGTCAATCTGCGCATGATAGATCAAGGCAGCAGCGAGCTGAATATCATCGTAGCTGTAGACAGCCGCGACTACGGCAAGGCTATCAACGCTATCTACAAGGCTTTTAAGAGTTAAGATATTATCTAATCATTACGCGGGACGGATACATTATCCGTCCCTATTTTTTATGTATACATTCGCGCTCCGCGGTCAATACTCAATGCGTCATTATTAATTGCGGAGGTTATTTATGCAACTTAAAGACAGCAACACCTATATCAACTTAGCCAAGGCTTACGCAGGCGAGTGCATGGCGCTCACCAGATACAAGTTCGTATCCTACGGCGCACAGACCGAGGGCTATAAGGCTATGTCCAACCTTATCAACAACGTCATTTACAACGAGTTCCAGCACGCGCGTATGCTGTATACCTTTATACAGTCTGCCGACAAGGGCACCATCAACAACATCGACATTCACTCGGGTTTCCCTTTCAAAGAAAAGTGGAATCTGCTTGATAATCTCAAGTTCGCCGCAGATGACGAAGAAGCGGAAGTGGAAGTATACGGCAGCTTCGCTAAGGTAGCCGAAGACGAGGGCTTCCATGACATAGCAGGCTTGTTCGAAAATATGCGTCAGGTAGAGACCTGTCATCAAAAATTATTTACTCAGCTCTATCAGCAGCTCAAAAGCGGCACTATGTATAAGAGCGATACGCCTATCAAGTGGAAGTGCGGCGACTGCGGCTACGAGTCTACGTCCAAAGAGGCATGGCAGCAGTGCCCGCTGTGTCAGGCAGTGCAGGGAACTGTGTTGATTAACATTGAAGATTAAACGAGAGGAACCAATTAAACGCCGGCATATGCGCAAGAGTAAGCTCTTGCGCATATTTGCTACATGGTTCCCCTCGTTAGCTCCCCTCCAAAAAATGCGCCCGCGCATTTTAGAGGTTACGCTTGCAAAAAGCGTGGTTTTTGCGCGCTATCCTGCGGAGCATAGTAAGTGAAATTTTTGCTAACGCAAAAGTGATATTCGCCTATCGGCGAGTGATATAACGCTTACGCGTTGTGATATTTCG
>CAMWNK010000003.1 GCA_947175555.1 uncultured Clostridia bacterium
CAACGGCGAACATAGCGTAGCTATCTTGCTTTACTATCCTCCGCGGCGCATGGTCTTTCCACGCCTCTAATCGAGCAAAGGAGCGATTGCCTTCTACGTACTCCGCAATACCGTCTGCTACTGACGTGAATCTCATCCTCTCTATAAAGACGTCTTCGGACTCGTCATACAAATCCACGAATACGTCCTTTGCAATCGTTCCGCCGTCAATCAAGCCCGACTTCATATATGCCGCGCTCTTATTGGCAATCTTACATCTCAAGTAGTCTGATACGTTGGCATAATCGATTTCTGTCTGCCAATACTTGATGATACTGTTGCTTTTACCCTTTTTTGCTATATCAAGAGCGTCGGCATACATAGCCTTATCCAGTCTCTCGTCGATATACTTGGGACTGCGCTGCCCGTTTGCAAAGCTGACATCTATATCCTTAAGCGCGTCCGCCATCGGCTGTGGCAGCGATGCGTAATCATCCTTGAGTATCTTATCCTTCAGCTCGTCGACCTCTATCTTTCCCTTAGGTGCAAGCATAGCAGATACGTCTTGGATACGGGCATACTTGGACTTAGCAAATACCTTGGCGTTGTGATAATCACCGCGCACGGCAAAACTATCTATACCATGTCCGAAATTGACCTCGGACATAAAGCGAGATAGCTTATCTTCCTCCGCGGCAATCATAGCCTCATGACCGCCCTCGGTCAATCCCGAGCCGAAGCCGCTTTCCGCAAGCACTCTCATGCCGTCCTCATAGCTATCCGCAAATACCATTCTGGTGATTTTTTCGGAGCCGAGCAACGAGTTCTCGAGACTGCGCGCTATTGAGTTGGTATATACCAAGTCAGCCATTAATTCTCCTTAAACAGTATCTTAGCAACCTGCGTCTCGCTGCACTCTCTTATACGCCTTACAGTGTCGTCAAGAGTAAGATTCTTATCGTAATTAACTCCCGATAAAATCAATCCGCCCTTAAAGTCCCCCGCCTTATCGGATAAAGCGAGCTTTATCTTGAGCGACTTGGCAACTCTTGAAACCATTGCGCTGGTAACGACGGACTCGTCATACTTGCTTGCGATGACTACGTCGCCGTCCTCGGCATTGGATTTAAGCAACTCCTCGACATAAGACTTATAACGCTTCTTATCCGACTTAAACGCATCGATGGCGTCATCGAATACCGCTGCGGTAAGCTCGCTCTTATATGCCGAGAGAGCGCGCTTTTTATCCAATAGCGCAACGCTGCGTCTGCGGCGGATAAGCTCATTGGTCTGCTCGCTCTTATCAGATAGCTTCTCTGCTCTCATAGCGTCGGCATCCGCTACTGCCTGCGCAATTACAGCGTCTGCTTTCTTGCGCGCGGCAGCGACGTTGGCCTCGGCGCCAAGCTCGGCATCGCGGATTATCTTATCGATAATTGACTGCTTACCGTTCATACATTAACCTATAACGCTATTGATAATATAGCTTGCCGCTTCCACAGCAACGTCTGCGCTTCCCGCAGCCTTGACTGCGTTGCTGATGAACATAAGCGCAAGGAAGGATATAAGCAAAGCAAGCAGCGCGTATGTCTCTACCATGACGGTCATGATAAGACCTTTACCCGATGCTTCGGGACGCTTAGCGGTCATAGCAATCGCGGACACGGCGCACTTGCCCTGATAAATTCCCGACACGAGACCGACTATACCCATAGGCGCGCATGCAGCCACCATTGACCAGCCCTGTACGGCAGTCATATTAAGAACTTCGCCGCCGAGAAAACCTGTCCAAAGCAGCGTAAGGAACGCTATAATCAAGCCGTAGATACCCTGCGTACCGGGCAGAAGTTGCAGTATAAGGCACTTACCGAATTTAGAAGGATCTTCGGAAGTTACTCCCGCTGCCGCCTGTCCCGCAAGTCCGACGCCTATAGCCGAACCGCAACCTGCAAGTATTGCGGCTATTGCCGCGCCGACTATCGCAATATATGCTCCGCTCATTAATTTTTACCTCCACTTGTGTTTTTGGTATTGTATTTATTATTGTTGATATAATAATATCTCATCTGACTGCCCAGCGGTCTGAACAATGCGCCGCCGCCCTCGTAGAACTTTCCGTAAAACTCTACGAACTGAAGTCTCGCGTCATGTACGTACGCGCCCAAAGTATTGATACCTATATTGAATACGTGTCCTATCAAGAATACCACGCACGCTATAGCCCAACCGAGCACGGGGATAGAAGGCATCATATCTTTAATAACGATACCTATCTGATTGAACACCATCGCGATAACGGCGGAGGCAAGTCCCAATCCGAATAACCTCGTATAGCTCATGAGGTCGGAGAAGAAATTGATTATATCGTATAATCTGCCCAGTCCGCTTGTAATCTTCTTGATACCCTTAGCGCCCATCGCGCCCGATAAGACGAGGAAAATCAAGCCCACTGCCAATACGACATATCCGATATACGGCAGCCATGACGCCAACTTACCGCCGAGGAATGCCATAACGCCGCCTATCAATATAAAGTACCAGCAAGAATTGCCGAATATCGCCTCGAGCGGCTTCTTCTGCCTAATCATCGCGACCATGTTGACCGTGTAGCCGAACAGCATCTGGAAAAGTCCCAGTCCGAGCGATAAGAAAAGCATGTTCATAGGCTCTGTAATCGGGTTGAACCAATGCCAAATCCCTATATCCGCCGCCGATACGCCGAAATATGAACCGAATAGAAATCCCCAGAATATCGTAGAGATACCGCCCATGAATATGAGCTTGACCATATTCTTCATGCCCTTAGGCGGTCTGACTATCGCAAGATATATGCCCGTAACCAACGTGAGTAAAAGTCCGTATCCCACGTCCGCAAGCATGATGCCGAAGAATATAAAGAAGAAGAACGTGATGAACGGATTGGGATCTATCTCGCCGTACGCGGGAGTGCTGTACATGTTGGTAACAGACTCGTAAGGGGTAACCAATGCGTTGTTATCCGCAAGCGTGGGCACAAGCTCGCCTTCCTCGGGCTCCGTAAGATAATAAGTAAGCGCATAAGGAGAGCTATCGAGCATCGCAGATAGATTGTCGCAACACTTGAGCGGTATCCATGCCTCCATAACGTAAGTCGACACGGTGCGGCGCGATTGCGCAAGTCCGCCTGCCTTGGCGTACTGAACGCTGTAATAATCGTATATCTTGCGCAAATCGTCTATTCTACTCTCATAGCTTGCCGCTTGAAGGATAAGAGATTGTCTCTTCTTCTCAACCTCGCCGAGCAGCGACTTTACGCGCTCCTCTTCATGAGCGGGAGTAACGTCTATATCCAAGCTGCAACGGGAAAACTCCATGTCGGAAAGCGCCTGCGATACGCTGTCGGCGTAATCCTTATGACATATTACCGCAATCACCTTTTGCGCGCCCTCTCCGTACATATAACACAGCGCGTTGTCAAGCCAATCGGCAGTAGAATCAAACGCATTAGCGTCAATCATGCCCAAGGTTATGAATGTATCCTGCGTGTTATGCAAGCTGCGAGGAGAAATGGGTAAATCCAAATAAGGCTTAATGGTATTGAGATAATTATCGTATTTCAGCTTATCGCTCGCGCAGGCAATCAGACCTTCCGAAATCTTCTTGAGCTCGGATACTAAAGCGTCCGTCTTATCGCCGAGCATAGATAATGCGTTGAACTCGTCATAAGTAAGACAAGGCAGCGGCTGCAACAGCTTTTTAGACTTACCCGCCTTCTTCTCTTTCTTATTTTCGGAAGCAAATGTCTTGGACGCCTTTACGTTGTCTTTGATAAAGCCGAGCGCAAACTCGCAATCGGCTATCTTAAGCGAAAGCTCGTCTATGCGCGCGTTATTATCCGTCTTATCCGTGCCTGCACACTCGCGGCAAGGAGCTATCTCTACGCACCCCGCCTTATGCAGCAAGTCAAGCATAGCCTCGGATTCCCCGAAGCTGCCTATCAACGTAAGTTTACGCATCTGAGCAATCATACGTTTTCCTTAATCAACTCCACGATTAAACCGACTGCTTCGCCCGCATTGGTCTTGCTCAGCGCAAGAAGTCTCTTCTTCTCGTCGTCAAGCTCATTTTTTATAATCTCGCACTGAGAGTCAGCAACGTAGCCCGCGTTATTAAGAGCCTCTACCATCTCGCTCTTAACCGACGTCTCCGCCTTATCCTTGATAGCGGTAGCCTGCGCGCCCGCGTCTGACATGATACGCTTGACCTCGGAAAGGGATGCGGCAATTATCTCGTCTGCCTTCTTCTCCGCATCTATTATCGACGATATCACAGTAGAAATATCTTCTTTATTTATTTCTGCCATTATACGGACCTCTTACTTAAAATATTCGCTTTCTATAGCGGAAATTTTATCTACTCTGCCGCAATGTCTGCCGCCCTCGAAAGGAGTATCGAGCCATGCCGCAACCATAGCGTCTGCCTGCTCTTGATTGAGCACCCTGCCGCCCATGGCGAGTATATTGGCGTTGTTATGAGCCGAACACATGCTTGCCGTAAATACGTCATGGCATACGGCGCATCTTATACCCTTTACTTTATTGGCGGCAATGGATATACCGATGCCCGTACCGCAAAGGAGTATACCCTTATCGCACGCGCCCGAAGATACATCTTTAGCTACCGCGAGCGCATAATCGGGATAATCTACGGACTCGCCGTTACAGCCCTTATCCGCAACTTCTATTCCTCTATCTTGCAACAGCTTGATTATGCCCTCTTTGAGCACGTATCCGCCGTGGTCGCAACCTATAGCTATCTTCACGATTTGCTCCTACCTTTATAATATACAATTATATCACTATTTTTAATTCTAATCAAGCCCAAAAAGTAAAAACAAGGTCAATCGCCGCTATGCAGTCTATCTCGGATAAAGTCCGCGACATAGTCCAGCGCCTTATCGATTGCCTCTAAGCATCTGCGATAATCCTCTATGCTCCCGCCGTAAGGATCGGGAATATCTCCATAAGGAGTTATCTCCCTCATACTGTAAAGTTTATCTTCTTCTACAAACGGCGCAAGCGCGGCCTTATGCTGCCACGTCATAGTAACAATCAAGTCGTATCTGTCAGCAAGGTTTTGAGTAACGGGCTGCGAGCGGTGGAACGAGTGTATTCCCCTCTCGGAAAGCGCAGCTGCGGCATTGGCGGAAATAGGATCTCCGAATCCGCAGTGCGCGCCTGCGCTCGCTACTTCTTCTACTTGCAAGTTCCTTGCGGCAAACTTGACTTTCGCAAGTTCCTCCGCCATCGGAGAGCGACACGTATTGCCGCTGCATACAAAAAGCACTCTCATATTATTTTACCTCCGGCAGATTTATTTACTCTGTTCATGACGGATGCAAGCACGCCGCTATGTCCTAAATCCTCGCATATTATGCAGTCGTATCTCTTCTCTGCGCCGTGCATCGCAGCATAAATATTTCTGCATATCTCATCCTCTCCGCTGCCCAAGTCGACGACATCGAAGCCTGCATATATGCCCATATGCTCCCTTATGCACAGTATCACTGGATTGCCGCCCGCCGCCGCACGTCTGCCGTATTCTTGCATCGCGCTATCGGGACTTGAGGCAACAACGCAGTCGCATGACGGCGCGTAATGCTTATATTTCATCCCCGGCGCGGGAGCTGCCGCTATCACCTTGCCGTCGTGAGTCTTTACTTGCCCGAGCACGCTTGCAATCTGCTCTGCCGTTACCGCCCCCGGGCGAAGGATTACGGGGACGTCTCCCGTTATATCGAGCACGGTGCTCTCTATCCCCACGTCGCAGTCTCCGCCGTCTATTATCAGCGGTATCCTGCCGTTCATATCTTCAAATACGTGATACGCCGTAGTCGGACTTATCTTAGTAGACAGATTGGCAGAAGGCGCGGCTATAGGCACACCGCACGCCGATATAAATTCTCTTGCCACTGCGTGCGAAGGAACACGTACGCCCACGGTGTCCAGACCTGCCGTTACGCAGTCGGGAACGTCGCCGCGTTTCTTTACGACCAACGTCAGCGGACCGGGCATAAACTTTTCTATCAACGGCTCGTAACGACTGTCATAACCTGCGCTCACGTCCGAAATATCTTTACTGTCTGCAAGATGGACAATCAGCGGATTATCCATAGGTCTGCCCTTGGCGGCAAAAACTGCGGATATCGCCTCTGCATCGTATGCGCACGCGCCCAATCCGTATACCGTCTCTGTAGGGAATGCCACAATTCCGCCCGATTGTATAATACGCGCGCCGCGCTCTATAGCTGCCCTGCCGCTGTCGATTAGCGTCTCCATATCAATGCACCCCCGCTATAAGCAATCCGAGCAACACTCCTATCGCTATGAATAGCGAAACGCTCTTACTCTTAGCTTCCTTGTACGCGTCGGCGAGCATATCTCCGAAAATTATATACAGCAACGCGCCTGCCGAAAGCGCGGTGCATATGCCCGAAAACATTGCCGATATTCCGCTGATATAATATCCTATTACCGCACCTACCACGGTAACTGCGCCCACGCCTACGGTTATCAAGACAGACTTAACTCTGCCCAAGCCGCCTTTGCACAGCAAGACAGTCAATGCCATACCCTCGGGAATATTGTGCCATGCCACCGACAGGGCGAGCATAGCTGCATTATCAGAGCCTGCGATACTGCCCATCGCCATGCCCTCGGGCAAGTTGTGCAACGTCAATGCTATTGCAAAAATCAATCCGGCGCGTCTGCACTCGGCGCAGGCATCGCTGTGCGTCGACTCGTGCTTGTGCTTGCGAGAGCGAGACAGCAGCGCGCTTGCTCCCCATACGGCGGCGCAACCGATAGTAGCCACGCCTACGACGACGGCTACACCGCTGTCCTCGATAGCTTCGGGAATCATATCGCCGAATAAAACGACAATGATAAAGCCTGACGCGAGCCCCATTACGGAGGGCATAAAGTCTCCGTACTTATCCTTATCTCCCGTCAAAACGGCTAATAATGCGCCGCAAAAAGTACCGACCACACCGCCGATTACGCTCCAAAGAATTGCGCTAAGCATATACATATTTTATAACAATAATGCTTGCTTTGCAAGTAAATATTTTATATAACAATGCGCGTACAACATATATCGATTTACATTTTTTTACAGTAAATTTTGACTTATTAAGCAATATTATCGGCGCTATTAATTTACTTTAGAATAATTTGCTGTTATAATATATATAATTAAAAGTAATTCGAGGAGAAATTAATGGACAAATTTGTTGATTTTATGACAAGATCGGTTACTCAAATAGGTTCCTTCGACCTTAAAGTATGGTACCTTATCCTTGCAGCCGTAGTCATCATTCTGGTTATCGTCGTAGCAATAACCGCCTCTGAGGTAACCCGTAAAAAGAAGAAGAAAGCCAAAGAAGAGGCTATGGTCGCCGAGAACGAGCAAAAGTTAGCCGGAGCGGATATCGGCAACGAGCATATCGCGCCCGCCAACGAAGAGGAGCCCGTCGTAGCCCCTGTCGCGCAGGAAGAGCCTCAAGAGGAAGCAGCCGACGAGAGCGCCGAGTATGTAGAAGAGTATGTCGAGACCGTCGAGGAAGTCGAAGAGACTCCCGAAGAGGAATACATAGTATACGAAGAAGTAGAACCCGAATATATCGAGGAGTACGTCGAAGACAGCGCTGCGCCCGCGCAAGAGCCCGCACAGCCCGCCCCTGCCGTCGACGATAACGCAAACAAAGACAACGGCAAGGACGAAATTGCCGCTGAAGAAATCAAACCTGCTAAGAAAGTAAAGGAGGAAAAACCCGTGGCAACAACCAAAAAGACCGCAGAAAAGAAGCCGGCAGCAAAAGCCGCTCCTGCAAAAACCACTGCCGCGACTAAACCTGCTGCCGCAAAAGCAGAGGCTAAGCCCGCAGCTAAAAAGGCAACCGAGACAAAGCCCGCTGCTAAGAAGCCCGCTGCCGCCAAGGCAGAGCCTGCCAAGAAGGCAGCTCCCGCAAAGACCGAAGCTAAGCCCGCTGCTAAGAAGACGGAGACTAAGCCTACAGCTAAAACTGCTGCCGCAGCAAAGCCCGCTCCTGCAAAGAAGCCTGCTGCTAAACCCGCTCCCGCTAAGGCAGCTACTAAGCCTGCAGCTAAAGCTGCTCCCAAGCAAAACGAAGACGACAACATCATCTTGCTCGGCAACGAGCCCGCTACCCCCAGCAACGGTAAGTTCGTTATCGTAAAGGGCGACAACCCCATCAAGCCTTACGTATTCCAGCTTAAAGCTAATAACGGTCAGGTATTGTATGAGTCGGAAGGCTATAAGATTAAGCCCAAGAAGGCGTCTATCGTAGCTTTCAAGAAAGCTGTTCAGAACGGCGAGATAGCTATCGACAGAGAAAAGAACGGTACTTTCCGTTACAAGCTGTATAAAGAGGACGGCTCTCTGCTCGGCGTAGGCGAAAGCTACAAGACTTGGGACAGAGCCGAGAGCGCGGCAGAGTCGGTCAAGACATTTGCTCAGAGCGCTAACTTCATCGAGGACCTCAGCGGCTCCAAGGACTAATAATCATACCGCTAATAATCAAGCGCCGCATTTCAAGTGCGGCGCTTTTATTATATAGACAAACTTTTAATAACAAAATTTAATTGAATTTATATCTTCGCAGAAATAAGTTTCAGCTGACCTATTATCTCTACTCTCCCCACTCCCGCAGGCAGAAAATAAGTTTCGCCTTTATTAATCTCGTATCTTACGTCGCTATAAGCGATATATCCGCATCCTTCTACGGCGGTCAAAGATACAAAGCTGTCTGTAACATCTACGCAGTACGAGCCTTTAATGCTGAGCTCGTTTACGTCAAAGTATTTACATGAGGCAAGTTCTCTTACGCTCTCCCCTACTGATTTTACGCCGCTATTTTTTACGCATACGCTCTTATAGTCTATTACGTCTACTGCCTTATCAATATGCAGCTGTCTCTTATTGCCCGACTTATCTACTCTGTCGTAATCATACAGACGATACGTTAAAGACGAATTCTGCTGAATCTCGCAAATCAGCAGACCTCCGCATATTGCATGCACCGTGCCGGACGGTATGAATATTACGTCGCCTTTGCTCACCTTTATAAAGTTGAGATAATCGGTAATCTTTCCGTGATTGAGTATATCGACAACTTCCTGCTTGCTCATATCGCCGCTTTTGAATCCGCAATATACTCCTGCCCCGTCGTCTGCCTCAACGATATACCACATCTCTGTTTTACCGTATTGACCTTCGTGCGCAAGAGCATACTCGTCGCCCGGATGCACCTGTATGGATAGGTTGCTCCTTGCGTCGATCAGTTTAATGAGAATAGGAAAGAAATCGAATCCATCGCACCTACTGCCCTTGTAATCGGGATTGGCATCCAATACCTCGGCAAGCGTCTTGCCTTCGTACATTCCGCCTGCAATAATACACTGCCCGTCCTTATGACAAGATAGCTCCCAACTTTCCGCTATCGTATCGCTGAGGGAGAGCTTGCCCCATTCGCTTTTGAGCTTGGTTCCGCCCCATACGTAATCCTTGACGGACGGCAATAATTTCATAGGATACTTCATTGTTTATCTCCTTCGGCATACAGCGGCAAAGATACCGTAAATATCGAGCCTTCGCCCGGCGCGCTTTTCAGCGTGATAGAGCCGCCGTGAATATTGACTATGATATGCTTCACTATCGCAAGCCCCAGACCTGTGCTGACTTCGTCGCTTCTGGTCCTTGCGGAATCCACCTTGTAAAATCTCTCGAATACTCTGTCCTTATTCTCGTCGGCTATACCTATGCCGTTGTCTTTAACTTCTATTACCGCATTGCCGTCTTGTGTGAAAACTTTTACCCAAACGCGTCCGTTTGCCTTATTGTATTTGACCGCATTGCTCACAAGATTGGTAATAGCCGTGGCAATCATCTTGGGATAGCATTCCGCCTGCGCGCTCCCCTCGTAATGTATCTTTACGCCCGATACCGCAGCCGATATTGACATCTCATCGCAGATCTCTTTGCTCAAATTGCCGAGGTCTACCGTCTCTATCTGCTCGCTCTTGATATTGGCGTCCAATCTGCTTATATACAACATATCGCTTATGAGCATGCTCATCTTGGACGCGTTGGAATTGATTTCTTCGGCGCACTTTGCAATCTTCTTCTCGCCTATATTAGGCAATGCAAGCAGCTCCGAATAGCCCTTAATTACAGTAAGCGGAGTCTTAAGCTCGTGCGATGCGTTGGCAAAAAATTCGCTTCTGATATCGGCGGACTTTATCTCCTGCGTAATATCGGTAAATAGCAACATCAGGGCTATACTGCCCAAGTTTTCAAACCATGTAGTATGAGCAAGTCTCGTCTCTACTCTGTATATTTTACCATTTAGTCGCATCTCGCACTCTTTGTCGCAGGACTCTTCAAGGGCGCAATTGATCATAGACAATACACTCTTGTCGCTGACAAGCGTGGAAATGGGCACGCCTACGGTATTGTAATCTACTCCAAATATTCTCAGCACTGCGCTGTTATTGAGCATTATGCTCAGATTTTCCGAAAGCGCGACTATTCCCTGCCCTATGTTGTCAAGTAAGAAATCCGTCTTTTTCTGCTCGTACTGAGTATGGCTGAGCATGTCTGATATGCGTCCGCCCACGTCGTTGATTTGACTGATTATCCCTTGATATTCTTCATAATCTGTAGAAATCTCGCTCTTACGGTAATTACCGTTATTGATTTCTTGCAAGCCTTTCTGTACCGCTTGCAGCGGCTTCATAGACCGCTTAATATACATCTGCAACAGCAGACACGCAAATACTATCAATACAAGCGCCGCAATAATTGCGCTGCAACAGAATATCCAGAATTTGGGTGTGGAATAAGATACGGGCAAACCGCACTTTACGTACACGTATCCCGAGCGGTCCACCATGGGAGAGACCTTTACCCTCTCGGTATAAAAGGTGATATGCTTGCCTGCTACTTTCTTAGTGCTGTATGAATAGCCGCGCTCGTTGACTTGCTGTAACTCCTTGAGGTCAGCTTGCAACGCCACGCTGCTATTGGTGGATATGAATGAGCCGTCTCCGGAATAAATGACTATAACGTTAATAGATTCTTCATAGTTATCTACGCTGCTGAGCAGATCACCTCTGTCTCTGAACTCCGATATATGCTTGCCGTATGCGCTCACGAAGTTTTTAATATTAGTACGCGTACTGTTGTATCCTGCCAGCAAGAAACCTGCGCAGCTGAATACAACCACCAATACCAAAGTAATGGATATTACCGCTATTATCTGCCTCGAGAGCTTACTTCTCATTATTTATTTTTAGAAAACTTGTAGCCCACTCCTCTAACGGTGTGAATATATTGCGCTTCGGTGAATTGAGCGAGCTTACTCCTTAAAGACTTAATGTGCATATCAAGCGTGCGCGTCTCGCCGAAATACTCGTAATCCCATACTGCCGTAAGTATCTTTTCCCTCGTAACGACATTGTCGCAACGCTCCATAAGCAGCTTAAGCAACTTGTATTCCTTAAGAGTCAACTGCACCTCGTTGCCCGCGACCAAGACTCTGTGCTCGGCGTTGTTTACGGTAATCTCTCCTACGGAGATTATTTCGCCGCCCGCCAAGGTAGACTTGCGAATATTGGCTTTAACTCGAGCAATCAATTCAAGCATGCCGAAGGGCTTGGCTATGTAGTCGTCCGCGCCGAGATTAAGTCCCTCTACTTTATCCTTTTCGTCTCCCTTTGCGCTGACTATAATAATGGGTATACTCTTGGTGCTCTCGCCTGCCTTAAGTAGCTTAAGCGCATCAAGTCCGTTCATGCCCGGCAACATCAAGTCAAGAATGATGATATCGCATTTCTCTTGCTTTTCAAAAGCGCGGAACATATCTTCCGCCCTTTCAAAGCACTCCACTTCAAACTCTTCGCTATCAAAAGCAATCTCGTAAAGTCCGCTTATGCTTCTGTCATCTTCTACTACAAAAATCTTATGTTTGTTCATAACCGCCTCCATGTCAAAATTATATCACAGACTTTACATAATGTAAAATGCAACGTGGATCATTTGCCTTATAATAGACATATTTGACGACATTTTTACATAAATTGCCGATAAATTGCATTATTTAATTTAATTGTCAACCTTGACTTTTCAATGAATATACCGCTGCCTCATAAGGTCTCAATCTCATATTGGGCATAAATATGCCGCCTCCGCGGTAATTGCTCAGCTCAAGCTCGGCTTTACTATTGGCATATTCCTCAGGCAAATTGAACTTTACGGCTTTATTCTTAAAGTTGACTATTACCAACAGTCTTTTTCCGCCGCATTTGCGCTCGTAGGCAAATATATTTCGGTTATTAGGACATATATCTTTATAGTCTCCGTCGATTATCGCTTCATTGCCCTTACGGTATGCGTGCAACTTGGCATAAAATTTATATATCGACTTCTCCTCGGCTAAGTCCTTATCTACATTGATAAACTTATAATTGGGATTGACCTTCATCCACGGCTTGGCGCTAGAAAAGCCGGCATTCTCTCGCGCATTCCACTGCATAGGCGTGCGCGCATGATCTCTTGCCCTGCGCGAAAAGCAGTATCTGGCAATACTCTTACCAAAGGGGATATACTTGACAATATTCATGATTTGTCTGAACATTATGTCTTGATATTCGTCATCTGTAAATCTACAGTTGGTCATGCCTATCTCTTGACCTTGATATACAAAAGGCGTACCTCTTTGCAACTGCATAGCTACCGCAAGCGCAGTTGCCGCCTCGTACCTATGTCCGCTGTAGTTTCCGGTAAATCGACCTAATGAACGAGGCTGGTCGTGGTTTTCAAGGAAAAGCGTATTCTGACATGTGTTAGGTAACGCCTGCCACGAATCGAGAACTTTCTTGAATTTAGTCAAAGAAAATCTGTGCGGTATAACCATGAAATACATATCAACACACAGGTGTTCAAAAGAAAATACCGTATCGAGCTCAGCTACGCTCTCGTCGATACAGTCATAGGCGTTGGATAGCGTAATACCCGCAGCTTCGCCTACAGTAAAGGAATCGTACTTGCTCCACGACTCGGCATTCAATTCTTTAATATACTCGTGATACCTCGGTCCTACGACATACTGCTCTTCTCCGCAGAAAATCAAGTTGAATTTGCCGTCGGGCAAGCCGCTCTTTTTAGATATATAGGTGATGACGTCGCACCTAAAGCCGTCTACTCCCATATCCATCCAGAAATTGCAAATATCGGCTATCTCCTTGCGGACTTTAGGGTTTTCCCAATTCAAGTCGGGTTGCTTGCGGCTGAACAAATGCAGATACCACTCCTTGGTAGTTTCGTCATATTTCCATGCGCTCCCGCCAAAGCTGGACGTCCAATTATTAGGCGGCTTTCTGCCGTCTTTCCCTCTGCCTTTGCGCCATATGTAATAATCTCTATAAGGATTGTCTACGCTCTTTCTGCTCTCGCTAAACCAATAGTGCTCGTCAGAGGTATGATTGGCAACTAAATCCATTATCAGCTTAATGCCTCTGCTATGCAAGCCGTCGAACAACTCCTTAAAATCGCTCATCGTGCCGAACTCATCCATGATATCTCTATAGTCGCTTATATCGTAGCCGTTGTCGTCATTTGGCGACTTATATATAGGAGACAGCCACACTGCGTCGACGCCGAGACCTTTGATATAGTCGAGCTTGGATATTATACCTCTCAAGTCGCCTATTCCGTCGCCGTTGCTATCGCAAAAGCTCCTTGGATATATCTGATATACGACAGCGTCTTTATACCATCTCGTCTTCATTGTTACCGACCTCCGACTTTAATTTGTATGATGTGGCGGCATATGCCAGCACTGTTACTTTAGATGCTCCGCACTTATACACGGCTTGAGCTATCGCGCTTGCCGTAGAGCCCGTGGTAAGCACGTCGTCTATTATCAATACTCTCTTGCCCTTGAGCAATGCCGCTGCTTTGCCCGCCCCGTATACGCCTACGGCATTATTCTCTCTTTCTCTTGCGCCGAGTTTGGCTTGCTCCTTATTATTAATGAGCTTAACTATAGCCTCATCGGTATAATCCAATCTCAGCCTATCCGCAAACTCTTGCGCCAGCAGCGCCGCGTGATTGAATTTCCTTTGCCTTCTTACCGCTTTATGCATAGGCGCGGGGATAGCGATATCGCAAGCCATATCTTCGTCAAGATACTTGTCAATCATCGGCATAGCCATGTAATAAGAGTAATACCTCTTGCCTCCGAACTTGAGCCCGTGAACAAGTTTCGACGCCAATCCGTCATACACGTAACACTCGCGGGCATAATCGAAGTGCCTTAGATTATTCATACAAGTTGTGCAATACTCGGACTCGTTGGCTATTGCTCTGCCGCACTTAGCGCATCGCAGCGACTCTATCGGTATCAGTTGCTTCTTGCACGCATCGCACAGTCCGCTACCGTCTTGCTCAAAAAGTTCTTCATCGCAACTAATGCAACTGAATTTGTCGACAAATATCTCTCGCATCACGCGATAAAATTTCTTTATACCCTCTGACATCGCCATAAATATTATAACACGCAACACCTCATGAGTAAATACGTAAATTTACAATTATTACGGTAAAAAAGGCGGTCTCCATATCGAAAACCGCCCCTTGGAAATTAATTCTTATCGATTGATTACCAAGTATACTCGGCGACCAATTCTATCTTGAAAGATTGATATGTGTACTCAATAGTCATCGACTGCAAGTGCATGGTAGCGCAATCGGCAACTGCCGTAATTGTAGCATTTCTGTAATTGCTTGCGGCGCTGTCGCCCTCCCAAAAACCTCTCGCGTCGATTATATCTCCTTTATACGTGCCTACGCTACCCTCAAATGTCGTCTCGGTCTCGTTGAAGTAATTAGCACTGAAGTTAAATCCCAGCGTTCCGTCAAACGACGGCACCACGCCGCTGATTACACCTTGCAGATGCTCGTTGACTGTAACTTTACCGTCCTTATAAGAATAAACAACAGTATTGCCGTCCGAGATTGTATACGATACATTGGGAGCAGCGCCGTTGAGCACAGCCGACGATGCCGCGGTAAGAATGGTATTGGAGTCATACGTCTCCTTACATCCTACCATCACAAAGGTGAAAGCAATCACTATGCACACAACTGCAATCAGCACCGCTATAGTCTTACTCTTACGAGCCTTTACGCTCTTAACCTCTGCCACATCGCAAGCTCCTTCTCTTTTCTTTCTGCGACCTACAAGCATAACGCCCGCCACAGCAACTGCCGCTGCGCTAACAGTAACCGCCGTTCCGACCGCCGCGGCCGTATCAGCTCCGGATATAGACTTGCTTGCCATCCTATCCGCAGTAGAATTAGCGGATGCAACGACAGAGTTGAGCTTTGCGACATAAGACTCGTAAGACGACGTCGCAGCAGCTACCGAAGCATTGAACTCGGACGTCTTCTCGGCATCTGCGACACGGTTGACGTCGCTGAGCATCTTAGCGTATTCGGCAAGAGACGAAGCTCTGAAAGTGCTCTTCAATCTATCGGCTACCGTAGTAACTTTAGACGGTGCGAGCGTTGTCTTAACGCTTATGCTCTTCCACAGCTGCGAATCGCTGATATCGTTAGCGTAGTTGCTATCGTTGATTCTGAATATGATATTGTAGTCCTTATCATCGTCAAGTCCCTCGACGACGCTGCCCGAGAATACGCTCCAAGTATTGCCGCCGTCTATCGAATACTCGTAAGCTCTCGTCATACCTGAGACAATCGCTATATCAACTCTCGTCGACCTTATACCCGACACGGAAATCCTGAAATTGTAATCGCTGCTCTGCGCCACGGTAAGCGACGTAGTCAAGGAAGATCTTACGGTATCCGCGCCCGCAAGGGTTGCGTCATACTCGACTTCGACTCTGTAAGTGCCTACAGGCAATCCAGCAGTAGATGTAAATCTCAATGTCCTCGCCTCGGTACCTTGACCTACTATCCATACAAACTCTCTCGCACTTGCAATCAGCGCTATGCTACCTTGCTCGGTATATGCGGTAATCTTATTGATATGAACAGTCAAATCACCGTCGAGCTTTGCGCCGGGATCGAGCGAGGAAACTCTCAAATCGATATCTTGAGTAATATTGTCTCCATACACGATAGAACCAACCGACTGAGGCATAGCCACGGATGCGCCTATATAGTAGGTGATAACATAGTTGTTATCCGCATCCAAGAGATGTCCCTTGAAGTTATTATCACCTGTTACCGATACGGCGTGCGTACCCGTCTTGGTGTGAGGGGTAGTATTATTGTAGGTGTAATCAGTCCTTTCGGTAAGTATATTACCGTTGAAGGAAATCACCAATCCGCGCAATTCTATAGGCTCGCCGGTGTATGCGTAAGACTTGATATAATCGACAGTCAAATTACCCGACAAATATGCCTGCTGCAAATCTGCCGCCTCGATAACAAAGTCATGCACGACAAACGAACCGCTGTAATTGCCGACGAACGTAACTACCGCGTCGAACTTGCCTGCGTTGACAGTGTCTGTACCGAAGTCGACAGTATAGTCGCTGCTTGCCACAAGCCTTCTGCTCTCGGATACCCAAATATCTATTGCAGGCGTCTGCGCCTTGCCGTTGTATGTAGCATAATCAAGAGTTACGGACGTGTTGTAAAGCGCGCCTCTGTCTACTGCTTTAACAGTAGATACGTTGCTGACGTCGAAGCGCTCTATCACATACTTATACTCGACGTAATTCTTATCGGCGTCGAGGTCGAAGCACCAGTTGGAGTACGCTGCGATTGTGAACCTTACGGTGTATACGCCTGCGTCCTTGACCGTGCTTACGATATTGCCACCTTCATCCCTTACCTCGGTGATAAGGTCGGCGCTGGGAGCCTTACCGTATATACCGTATATTGCGGTAAAGCCGAAGTCGCTGCTCCTCTTTTCCAAAGTATCGTACACCTTCGTGAATACGTGATCATCGTCGGTGTCATGATTATCGTCGAACCAAGTCGTGATCTTAAGATCGCCGCCTACGTCGTGATTTTTGGTAATTACTACGTTCATCACGTAATCCGCGCTTGCGCCGTTGACCTTGACATCGTAGTTATTGCTGTTCATGACAAGCGAAATTCCGCTGTACGCACCGGGGAGCGTAGGCTCGACATTGGCGCCGAGATTAATGCTCCACATTGTATTTCTGTTACCGTTAACGACGTTTACATCGTTGGTTATATCTTTTACGTCAAAGTAATCTGCAAAGTTGAACGCCTTGCCTACATACTGCAACGTAAGCTCATGAAGCTCGGCATTATAACCCTCTCCGTCCTTGAAAGACAGCGCGTCTTTAAGCTGAACCTCGACGTCCGCCTTCGCAATATTGAGCGTAACGGCTATATCGACAAACTCATCTGCATTGATAAACTCATAATTGGTCGTATCTCTGAGCGCCATGGAGAATGTCGCAGTTACGCTGCCCACGTCGGTAAGCGAGTAAGTCGCAACTGCGGGAGGCACGATAATGCTGTTGTACAGATTCTTATCGGCGGTGATAACTCCGTCCGCATCCTTGTTGAACGCACCGTCATAAGTCAACGTGATATCGGAGTACGCGCTGCCGCTGTATATTCTGTCTATCGTCGCCTTGCCGTCTATTATCTGAACGCTTAGCGCGCTTGCGCCTTCGCTGCCGAGATATGCGGACATAGCCTTAGTATCAAGCACGAACTTCTGTCTTGCCACATAGAGGTCTATCTCCTCATATACCAGTTCAAGGTAATAGTTGTCATTGACGGCGCTGTGAGACAGCTCGCCCTGCACGTAATACGCTCCCGCATATTCGCCTGCATTGCTGTAGGCATGATAAGAGGTATCGAGGTCAGCCACGGTCCATACTACTTCGGGAGTAGCATCGCCTGCAACATAGCCGACAACCTCATAATACGTGCAACCTGCCTTGTTAAATTCGCTTTGTATATCGGCGGCATTGATACGCGCATCGCCGTATGTGAGCCAATAAGACAGACCGCCGACTACGTTGACCGATATTGCCCTCTTGTATATTTCAACGGTAGGCAACGACGTTCCGGATACGATATTGACGGAATAATCGACGTTATCGTCTCCCAGATACATCATGATAGGATAATATTTGCCGACGTTGGATATACCGCTATCCGTCTTGTAGTATGCTACTTCGGGATGATTAGCGTCGAGCCAATCGGTGATATAAGCATTGTTGCCGTCGCGAACTGCCTGAGCATATTCGGCAACTATTGCCGTCGCTTGACTGCTGCCTGTATCGCCCCAAGCATTGTTGCCTATATACAGTATATATTTACCCGCATCGCTTGCGCTGTAGACCTCGCCGTTAAGCAAAATCGTAGCGACATCGTTGGGCGCGATATTATACTTACCGTTGTATTCCTTTCTGTCGACATAATCGCTGTTATAGCTGATATCGACATTCGCCTTATTGACGGTGAACGTAGCCGTTACCACATCAGACTTAGCATAATCGTCGGTTTCGTCAACGTACATCTCAATCGTATAATTGCCTGCGTCTACAACTCTATCGACGATGCTTCCATCCTTATAATATACGATGTGAATTTCATTAGGCTCGAACTCTGCGGTAATATCCCTGTTGATAGAGCCTTCGGGCGTGGTGATTCTATACGAAACGTTCCATACCCTTGCGTCGTACACCTTAGATCCCGTCTGTCCGATTTCTACATTGGCAATCGCCTTTGTAACCTCGAAGTCGATTACGAAATCGCAGCCTGCGATATTTGCATCAGTCATATTGACGCTTATCTTATACTTACCGACGGAATATATGCCGTCCACTATCGCATAGTCGCCTACGCCGTTCCTGCTCCACGTGTAGGAGAGGTCATAGCTGCCGACTGTATACTTCTCGCCGGTGGTAATAGCATTGCCCGACTCGTCGAAGTAAGTCATCGTTATTTCGATACTGTTTTTAATCTCCTGCTCCCAAGCTGCCGAAGTAACCGCTGCGGAGAACTCTTTGCTCTTGGGCAACGCGTCTGTATTGAGCGAGGAATTGACACCCGAAACAAGTTGTACCGGCTTGACCGTGATACTGGTCTTGGAATCGGCACTGGAGAGGTCAATCAACTCTACGTTGTTGCGTATCGCGTTGTTGGATGCAACAGCCCACGTCCAGCCGTAGAATATCGTATACTTACCTACGGGAGACGTATATCCTTGATAAGTGCTCTTACCCTCGTTCCTTACGGTAATCAAGTTACGCACGTTATTCTCGAACTGAGTATTCTTACCTCTGCCTTCTACGGGGCTGATATCGTGCCCTATAGACATCTTGCTGACGTCGAAAGCCGTACCGAACTCAGTCTCGTATTCCTCGGTGCTGTCGCTGATCAGCTCAAACCAATACTCGGCAGGTCTGATTATATACTCGATAACCCATGTCGCGGCGTTGTATCTGACTTGGTCGCCTGCATAAGTAACGCGGATATAATACTTACCGGCATTATATATGCTATTTCTTGCGATAGCCGTAGTGCATGCCCTGTCCGCAAAATACTCAATCGTGAGGTCGGATGAAGCCATGTCCTCATATCCGTCGTTATCGGCATCGGTAAAATGCTTATAATCCCTGTTGTTTAACTTAATAACGTCGCCGCTGTCCTCGCCCGCGATTCCGTGGAAACTATGCTTGGGATCGCTGGACCTAAGAGGAGCGTTGCTTGCGGTGAAGTCATTGAAGTATGTCAGTCTGTCAGCCTCTGCAATGGAGAAAGACGTATTATTGAGCGTAATCGTAGCTCCGCCGCTCGCATGGTGATTGACGTTCTGCTCGCTGCTGTTGCCGTCGTCGTCAAAGACCAACTCTCTTGCCTGACTGTAGTAGCTGTTGGTAGAGTTATCGATTTCGATATCTATCTTATATCTACCCGCGAACGAGAAGTCGAACACGCCCATATAAGGACCGGTCTGAATCTCTATACCCAACTCACCGCTGGAATAGTAGTGCTTGACAGGCTTATTGGCTTCAATCATGCCGTCGAGGGCATTTCCGTTAGAGTCATAACGCTGACTTGTATTCCACGTCCAGCGATACAGCCTTGTATAAATATCTTTTTCGCCGTCGTTACCTACATAGTAGCTTACGTCGATGGTAATATTACCGAACTTATAATCGTAAGCTCCGGCTATGGAGATGATTTCGTCGTTGATATACCATACGCCGCTCTCTTCGTAGATTACGTCCTTGCCGTTGATACCTACGACACCGTCGTACTGCTTCTCGATATTCCTTGTAGCAGATACCGACATTATACCCTTTCTGACGGTATACACGCCGAGGTCCGCACCCGAATTGATAACGTAATAAGCATCGATATCATTGACGAAGTTGCCGTCGTTGATCTGGTTGATACGCAACATTACGTAGTACTCTCCGGGCTTAGCGACAACGCCTGTTATCGGAGGATTGGATACGGCGTAGGTATACGTCTTATTGTTGTAAGTAATAGTAGACGTATTGTTTCCGCCGTTGCTCTTTTCGTAGAAGAATAGCGTAGCATCGATATCCGAGCTGGGATACCTGATAGTCTTAGCCTGGTCGGTACCCGCAAGCAGCGTGATGAGTATATTGTCGGGACGCTGCGAGTTACCGTTATAATACTGCTCGGCTGTAGAAATGCTGACGGAAATCTTATCCGAACGGTTGATTGTATACGTCCAGTACGTATCTACCGCATTGACAACATACATATAATCGTCATAAACGTAGTTGCGGCTGTCAAAGGTCAACTTGATTGTATAGTCGCCCGCATTAATAGTGTCATCCCTAAGCTCGAGGTTGAGTATGATAACCTCGTAATACTCAACGCTTATGCTGCCTACTATACCAGACTTAAGCGTAACGTCGGGGTGCTGAGGCAACGCGTTATAAGTATATCCGCCCGCAGGAGCATTGACGGTAACGTAATTATATATATCGTCCCTTGATATCTGCGCGGGAGTTACGTTGAGCGTTATATTGCTAAACGTTGCATCGGCGAAGTTATCGGCATTGGATACGGTAACCGTTACCGTATATATACCTGCATCAAATACTTGAGAAAGTCTTGTCGAGGTATCTTGATTCCAAACCGCGCTGATAGTTATTATCAAAGCGCCGTGAACGTCCACGTCGTATACATTGCCGTTGTTAAACGTAAAGCTGAGCGCAGAGGCGTCGAACAACTTATTATCGGCGCTACCGCTATACACTGCTGTGCCGTTGAACGAAGAGTCATATCCCGCAATCGCCGACAGCGTAAGATTAGCCTTAGCAACGCTGAACTGCGACCAGCCTATCTCTGTAAGGCTGTAATTGTTGACATCGGCTGCGCCGCCGTTAACAGACGCAAGACGAGCCATAGCCCAGTAGTCGCCCACTGCGGCAACTGCAACGGCATTGGTATCTGCCGTTACGTCCTCTCTGGACGCATAATACTTGATCTGCCATACGAGCTCTTCACCGTTAGGAATATTGATATTATCCGATACGTTAAAGGTGAATATGCCCGTTATCTCAGAGCCTGTATACGAAGGCTCGAACGCCTTAACATAGCTACCGCGCAACACGACGGGGGTAACGGTGTACTTACCTCTTGTCTGCGAAGTTACGCTATAGTTGCCGCTGATGTCTACGCCGTCCTCATCCTTAAATACTATATTGCTGTATTCGTAAGTATAGCTGCCTACGGACAAGGTCGCAATATCCGTAATGGGAGCGCCCGCATTGTATGCCACTGCGCCTGATACCGACGAAAGGCTGTCGCCTGCGATGAGCGTCGTATTCATAGAGAATGCGCCGAGAGGGATATCCGCCGTGCCGTATACGCCCGTCCTATCGCCCCAAGTGATAACTACGGGCTTAGCCGTTACGGTAACATCGCCCTTCTTGACTGTTACGAAATTAATATTCGTACCGGGGTTGCTGTACCTGGGCTCTATCATACCCGTATGAGTACCCACGTTGGGATTATCACGGTCTGTATTAAACACCAAAGATATAAATCTCGATATCAACTCCGCATGATCGGTGCCGTCGCAGAAATCGGGCTCGTTGGTATATTCTATTGTAAGCAAGTTGCTTACCAATCTATTGTAATCCGTACCGTATACGAACTCAAGATCGCCTACGCTGACATTGACGTTGAGTTTCTCGACTATGATTTTACCTTCATTCTCATGCAGGTCATAGTCGCTGAGTATGAGTGTCTCGCCTGTATAATCGGGATCGATGGCAAGCTCAGCCGTGTACATATACTCGCCTACATTGGGCATAGTGCCGAGAACATCCGAAGAGTACGTTATGGAAAGTCCTCTGTGCTGCGAGATGTAGGATAACTCGTCGCTATTGATACTCTCCAACAACGCCTCATCGATAACGTGGTGATAAGGTATGACGATATCCGCAAGCTCGCCGTCGGGAGTTACGGGGACAGGATTGATAATCAGTCTTGTGGTAGTCTGCATAATCCATGTCGAAGGTACCGTACCGCCCTGAGGAACAGAACTTACGTTGAGTATATAATTTATATTGTACACGCCTGCGTGCGTAGGCTTAACTCTGCCGGTAAGACCGAGTATACCGTCGCCGTCATCCATGAAGAAGTTGGTGAAGTCGCTACTGCCGGGCGTCAACAATATACTCTCTGCAAAAGGTGTATTCTTGCCTATCCTGCCGGTAACGGAAATCTGCAACGAGAGCACGCTGTCTATACCCTTATAATCGGTATTGGAATGATTAATCTCACCGTTGATAGCGTCGATTGTCGCATCGTAGGAATTATTGGCGTTGTACGTGAACAGTCTGAAGCCAATCTTGAAATTGCCTCCGTCATAAACGCGCGTGATATCCTTATTGCCGTCCTCGCCGTCGACGGTAATCATAATACCCATCTGCATTATGGTTATGTCTATGGCATTGAGGTGCGTTGTTACGTCTGTCGCCACATCGTAATTGCCGCCTGCAAACATCTCCAATTGCAATACTGCTGCATTGACAAGAATATGCAAGTGCAATTCGCCGCTATAATCGTCGTATTGATTGATTATATCGGTTATAGCAGTCGTATGCGAATCATTGCTATACAGCTCGAATACAAATCCGTCATATGAGCCTGACGTCTGATGCGACTGCATTATCATATCAAGCTGCTCGCTTGTAAATGCGGTGCCGTCGGCATCGAACATACGTATCGACTCCGTTATCCAACCGATGTAATCGTCATGCGTATACATGCCGCCGTTACGTAAAGCATACGAATAGCGCGTAAGAGCATCGACTGACAGAATATACTTTTCGATAGTCAAATCATATCCTATCGTGCTCATAGTGTAATTGGTATACGACGAAGGCAGCGAAACCTCTACCCTGTAAGACCTGTACGTTCCGTCCGACCTCTTGGTATTGGCGTTGATAGGCGCAGAGCCGAGCGTAGCGCCGTCCTCGCCCTTAAATACGAATGTGGGAATTACGCTTTCGCCCGCCAGCACGCCAATGAGCGAGTAATCCGCCTCGTATACCGCCTTATTGTACGTGCGGACCTCTTTGCGCGAATCCGCTATGTTATTGCCCTCGCTATCATACAAGGCGAAGGTCAAGACCTTAGGATTGACGGTAACATTGATGCTTGCGGAAGCTGCATTTCTGTTAACCGTACCGGTATAGCTCACCTTCATGATATAGTTGCCTACCGACTGAGCCGAAGCAACCTCGTTACCGTTAAGGTCGGTGAATACCGTAGATACGAGATTGGCCTGCAAATCGGGAGTATTGACATTGACTCCGGAATTTTTACCCGTTACCGTTACCGTAACTACAGGCAAGATATTGGCGTTATACTCTTTAACGAAGTCTTTACCGCCGTTGATGACGATCTCCATATCTTCCTTCTTAATCTCGAAGGTAAGCCCCTGCTTATAGACAGACTCGTAATTATCCGTCTCGTCGAGATAAAGAGTAACGTTATACTTACCTGCGGTCTCTACGCCGTTGACCTCGTGCGCGCCGTTATACTCGACGATGATTTTCTCAAAAAGCTCTTGAGCATCGCTGTCGTTTAGCGCGGTAATATTATCGCGAGTGAACGCAAACTTCTGCAAATCGTCATTATACGTAACGATCTGATCTACTTGCAAGTCAACGAATGCAATCGCCGCCTTGAGCACCTCTATACTGTCGACCTCGTTGCCGTTAACGTCAAGCAGCGCGTCAAAGACATAGGAGCCGTCGGTAGATACTTGCTCGCTGCTGCCGTCGGACTTGACAGCTTCATAGCTGCCGGTGAAAGATGCCGACAGATAATACTTGCCTACATTTTCTATATCGGCGCTTTGAGTAAGGTTGATATCCTTATAAGAAAGCAATTGTATAGGCGTCTTGACATCGTCTGTAGGATAAGCCAAATCTTGACTTGCTATATGCGTATTAAACGCCCAAGCAGAGCCTTTATATCTGTAGACGGTGCTTGTGTCGATATCGGTATGGAGATTGATATGCTTTGCCGCAATGTTATACTCCGTACGCATATTGGAATCGGGATATACGTAATTGCCGCTTTCCGAAGAAACGAGCACCCCGCCTATCGAGAAATCAACAAGGCTTACGGTGTGCTTACCTGCGGCTCTGGGAGGCGCAACGTATCCGATACCGTTGCTTGCCAAGTCGTATATCCACTTCTCGCTGGAGGCGTCTATGTTATCGCCGTACATCAATCCCGTAATCCTATAAGTAGGATTGCTATAACTGTCGCCGTACACCAATGAAGTAGGCATAGTTACCTGCGAGAGGGTGAGCGTAGCTTGATTGACGTACAAAGTACCCCTTGCCGCGCCCGACGTCGAGGGATTGAGAACATCGTTGATTACGTTATAGTTGCCGCGCTGTGTTTCGCTCTCAAAAGTAATACCGCGCAGATATATAGGATAAGATCCTGCGTTAAGCCTTCCGCTGTAATGAGCGTTGCCTGTACCGAATAGATATTTACCCTCCTCAATCATAGCGTCAAACAACATATTGACGCCGGAAGGCAATGCGGTTATATCCGTAGGATTGCCGTTGCGGTCGGTAATCTTATACGTATAGCCGGTAAACTCAGCCTGCGATGCAATGGTATCGCCGTAATTTACGACAATGGATCCGGGGGTAACCTGCACGTTGACGGGATGGACGGTGAAGTCCTGTATCGCGTCTATGGTGTAATTGTTGGCAGACTCGCCTACAAGTCCTCTGACGCTGAGTCTATACGTAGCCGCATCTACCGCTTGCGAGATAGATGTGCCGTTGGCATTGTAATAACCTATCTTGGTAGGATCTGCCTTAACGTCGTCGCCCGACAGAATACCGGTGATAGAGTATCTTGCTCTCGCGCTCGGATTGTCTGCCGAATACTGGAAGTTAACGCTATTGCCGTTGTAATTGATATCGGGAGTCTCGACATTGATACCGAGAGTCTTGGGCGTAACAGTATACTCAAACGAGGAATCTCCGTCGGGAGTCAACAACATATAATATGTAGTCGAACCTGAAACAATCCTCATTGCTATATAAGCGCCTGCCGACGTAACGTTAAACTTATATCTACCCGCATCCTTAGCGAGCTTTCTGCTCGACTCTGCCGTAGCATTATCGCTATCATCGACATTGGCGAACAATCCCGAAGTAGAGATATACTTCTGAACAGATGTGTACATATTGGCAAAGTAAGCATGCCCGATAGTCTCTCTATTGGCATTCAAAGAGCTATGCCATGAATACGTCCTGCCATTGTAAGAAGATGAGAATACGTTGTTTCCGCTTGAGTTAAGAATGCTCGGACCGACATTGCCGATAGTTGCCCCATCGACAGGCAGATGCATAGTAACGCCGCTGTTGCCGTTGAATATCTGCTGGAAGTCCTGATTGTAGCTGTTGTTGCTTGCCATCTTAATCCTCAGGTCGGGATAATCGATAGCCTTGCCGTTATATTCCTTAGTAATACTTCCGCTGTCAAAAGAGTATGTGGCAGAATCGCCCTTGGATATATTGAGAACCAAGTTACGACCGTTTGCGTTGGTGCCGTCAAATCCACCGTAAGCCTTGAGCTTGACTCCGGAATTGGCATTCTGCACATATACGGGATCGTATACCGTATGACCGCTTGTTGCAGTATTAAATACTGTGCCGTTCTTATTATTCCACGTAGCATCCCATATGATACCGTTGCCGCTTGCGGCAATCTCTATCATATAATTTGCATCTTGCGAAAAGCCTATAGACGTAATATCATCCGAGCATACCGTAAAGGGCGTAATGGTGGAGTCGTCTGTATCAAATGCAAGAGGCATGGTTATTTCTGTAGCCGCAGCATGGCTACTATTGCTTGATACCGAGCCGTTGTCAAGATATGTAGGTCCTGTATATCCCGGAGCCCACTTATACTGAGTGCCGTTGCCGACAGCGTCATACTTATTGGTAGGCATACTGGAATCTTCTATACCGGTAAATAGATTGTTGGTCAAATAGATGTCTCTATATGTAAGGCTGAAATTAGCACTTGATACCATAGAGCCTCTCTTACCTACGAAAATTCCTATTTTGTTATTATCACCTGCGTTGAATACGTTACGATACCATACGTTCTTATACGGAAAGTCTAATATTACTCCGTCCACCGTAGTAGCGCGCGTAATCTGTCCGAATACTATACCCGTAGCAGAAGCGAAATCGTTTCCGGATCTACCGTTGTTATTATTAGTCATATACCAGTCAGAGAACAACTGACCGGAGCCGCTGACTATTACCTTCTTAAACGTGCCACTATACGCCGATACGCCGCATACGCCGCCAAGTACATCATACTTAGTGCCATTCGTACTCCAATCCACCAAACTACGTCCGTCTCTTAACGCATAAGGACTTATCCTGCCGTCAATGGTAACGGTAAGATTATCGATATTGCAGTTGGCGTTGAAGCCGACAGCACCGCCCATAATCAAAGACGCCATCAACTTACTACCATTGCGGGTGAACATTGTATGCTCGCCGCTAATATGAAGGTTGACGTTATTGATATTGGAACGCGCGGAATTGGAGTAATTATAAGGCTTATTGGGATCGCCGTCTGTATTAGCAGCCGCAACATTATCATACACGCCCGCTACGCCTACGAGAGCACCGTAAGCTGCGGCTACTACGGTAGCATTGCCGCTTGCAGTAGTATTATTGTGCTGTATTATACGCACATTGTTGCCGCCGTCGTCGAGGGTGAAATTCTTGAGCGTACCTCTGCCCATATTACCTATGAACATGCTGTGCGCATTGTAAGTATAATCGGAATAGCCGTGCGCAGCCTGAGAGCCCCACTGGATATAAGGCTTGTTGAGTCTTGAGCCGGCATTGTCGCCGTTGATTGTCAAAGACATCTCGTATGACTCGTTAGCGGTTATCGAATGTCCCGCTCCGTCAAGAGTCGCATTAAAGTTGTATGGAGATACAGTAGTCTCATTATAGGTCTGACTATTGATTGTCTTAGGAGAATAAGTAACGTCTTCCTCAAGCAATGCATACGTATTGGCAGAAGTATATACATTGGGAGTAGTGAGGAATAAGTCCATCGTAAAGCAACTGGCCGACGTACTTGCACGAGTAATAGGTACGACGTAGGTTACGCCGCCCGACTTGAACGACCACCAGAAATGATTGCTCAACAAATTAACGGTTTGCTGACCGGCCTGCAAGCTCGGCTGAGCTTTATTAGTGCCGGTAGTATTGATTATGTATATATTAGTACTGGAATTAGCCTTGGAGGTATACCATACGGAGGGAGAGCCGTCGGATAATACCCTCTCTTGAGGAGTCCTGTATAACGCAAGGAATTCCTTAACTAAGTAATCGTTATCTACCTTACCTGCCGTAGTCTCAACAGTCGTGGCTGCGCCCGAGACATATGCGTCCCCATTGCCGCCTAAACTATTGCCGTCCGTAAGCAATACAACAGCTACGGTGCATACTATCAGTACCGCCACCGTAATCGCCGCTATCAAAGCATAACGTCTGCTCTTACTCATAATTTCCTCCCTGTGATATATCGCTATATCATCCTGCTTATCTGTCGCCTTTCCCCTGCGCCGCGACCGCGCCGTATCAGTCCGATAAATGCAAAAATCGGCATCTCTATACGGAGCTACCCGTATAGATTATAGCATACTTGTCTCTCATAAGAAAGCCCTTATTGAAAATTTCCTCATTTTTCCGCGGCGAAAAAGGCTTTTCCGCCGCGGATTTCATCAATTAGACAAGGCTCCTTACGTCTTTAGTGATAATGAAGGCTTGCTTGAAGCTGTATCCGTCATAGTCGCAGATATTTAGGCTGTTAGCCCTGTATGCCGCAACGTCATAACCGATATAACCTACAAGTCTGTTGCCGATGGTGTCGATAGCTACAGGCAAGATCATCTTATATCCGCCCGAGAACTCTACCTCTGCGTTAAGCTGTCTCCTCGCTGTGCTATCGGGAGTAGCGGACTCGTATATTCCGTCTCCGTCAAGGTCGAACGCCATTCCGACGACACGTCCCGACTCCATCCTGTAATTGATTATCTTGTTGCTCAATTCGTCTCTGCCGTATACCCAGTGGAACTTCTGATATATTACCTCGTCGTTCTCCACATACAGCTGTCCTTCCGCACCCATAGTATTCCAACCGGTGATTATCGAATTGGAGCGAACATAACTGCCGTCGGTGCTCTTCCACCTTACGGATATGCTCTCTGTGGTGCCGTTAGCGTAATGAGCAGTTACGTTGCCGGGCAACGCCGCAAGGCTATCGTCCCCGTTGACGAGCGACATGTAGTGCTCGTAAGGGTTGACAACTATCGTATCTGCCTCGCCGTCTCTTACGGTAATGTACTCGGGCAGCTTGGTAGCTATGTTGATCACGATAGTCGTGGACTGGCTCAGTCTGTTGCTACCCCAATCGGAAGCGTTCTGGCTGACGGATGCGGGGATGTAAATCGTATCACCCTTGATATCCAATACGCCGTTTGCCCAGCTGTTCAAAGCTATCCAACGTCCCGCCTTGGTCGAGTATATCTGCATAGTGCTACCACTGCCGCCGTTGCCCAGTACCATATTGTCGCTGATAACTGCATCGCCGTCGGCATAGGTTACCTTAATCCTATCGATAGCATTGACAACGTCGTCGATGTTATTGAACGAGTACAGGTCAAGCTCATTGATGTTCTCGAGGCTCAAAGTAGAATCCTCGTATTCAATCTCGAGCAGATTGGATATCGTTCCGTCGGCGAAGGTCAACTTAGCATTGATTGTCGCGCCCTGAGCAGCCGATACCGCCGCAGGATCGTAATCGGTAAGCAATACCTTATTCTCGTCGCCTGCCTTGTTGCGGTCGGTGGTTACGTCATACTTCTTGCGCTTTCCTTCGCTGGTCGTTACAACTACATACTGAGGCAACGAGTCGAAGTAGTGCATCTGTACCTTATCAATAGATACTATAGTAGACCTATTGCGGTGTATTACTATATTCAACGACTTAGAGCCTATCGAGCCGCCGAACGTCGCCGTTGCGACAACAGTGATTTCGTCAGCGCTGCTGCTAAGCGCAGTAGCAAGATTGGTTGAATTAAGCGTGCCGCCGTTGATAGCGTATGTTATCTGACCTCTTGCAAAGTTGGAGCCTTGCTGATATCTTGCGGTAAGTCCCGATGCAAAGTACCTGCTGATAATCAGAGGCGCCGCCGCAGAAGGAGCTCCCATCGAGAGAGGATCGTACTCGATATATGCAGGCAATCCGCCCCAACTTACGATACCTGCGGTATGGTCCGTGGTGGTAGACGAGCTACCTACGGACGCGCTACCGTTGTAGATATCTATCTTGGTATGGAAAGGAGCTACGTCGCCCTGTCCTACTACGAAGGTGCTTCCGTTAGGCTTACCCCACAGCGAGGAGTCGCTGCCGGTATTGAATCCGGAGCCGCTCTGCGTCGACCTATTGACAATCGCGCTGCCGGTACGCACGTACGTGAAGTTCATGTTCATACGGCTGCCGCTTGTACCTGCGGTATTGGTGGTAGCTCCGCTATACTGCAAGCCGCCCGTATTGGAGCCTGCCACACCCGCGGCATTGTAAGTAACCGTGTAGCCGTAAGCGGTATATGACTTACCGTTCCTGACCACGGTAGAAGTCTTTGTGCTACCGTTTGACGTCAGCTTCTTAACGCCGCCCATTGCGGAGAGATTGCTGTACGTGAAGTCGTCTGTCCTACCGGTGTCGTAATAATACTGATCACGGCTCTGACCGCTGTTATACTTACCGTAGAAGGTCTGTACCTCATGCGTAAGCACTCTGCCGTTCTCGTCCCTGACTGCAAGTCCGAGGTCCTCGCCGTCGAAGGAGATATTGGCTATAGTACCGTCTACCAAGGATACGTTGAGCTTAGCCGTGTTCCACACCGCAAAAGGCAGCAGGTGCATGAATATACGGTTGAGGTTGCTCATGGTATCATGCCACTTAAGGCTGTCGTCCGCCTCTCTTATCGCAGGACCGTTAAGTTTAACCTTTATAGCAGGTCCTACATTGACGTCGATATTGATATTGATCAACTCGAGCGCATCTGCAAGCAGCGGTACAATCTGCACAGCCAACGAGTCAAGAGTAGACGTAGGATCGTACTGCATACCCAGACGCAAGTCGTTGCCGCCCAAATCCATGGTGTTCAACCACGTAGAAGAGCGCGACGTCCTATCCCACCATGTGTGAGCAAGGTAGTTGTGTCTCAATCCCATAGAGCTCAAGTCAAGTATCGTATTGGCACCGAATATCAGATCCATTACGTCGTCGATGAGCTTATTGAGGTAATACGTATCGAAGTCTACGCTCAGGTTGAAGTTACCCGTTCCGGACAGCGAAGCCGTTATGCCGAAGTCATCTTCAGTCCAAGCCTCCGCCGTAGGATATGCTCCGCCTGTAGGCAATGTAGCCGCGTTGCTTCCCTTACGGTTGCCGCCGAGCAATGCCCAGAAATCAAGCTCGCCGAATACCTTATCAAAGCCGGTCTTGTTCATATAACCTTCAACCACTATACGATAATCTTCGTACCAGTTAAAGTTAACGTTATAACCGTAATTACCACTCGAAGTAGTCGCGCTTGCGGGATAAGTTGTATCAAGCAAGACGTATCCGTCCGAACGCATTACTCTGAGGTTGTATCCGTCGAATGCTACGCCGTCCGCATTGGTGGCTGCATTGTGCACTATTCTAAACGTGCTTCCCTCAACAACGGGGTTGGTGGAGTTGTACGCATATACCTTAATGCCGTAATCGACAACGGACTCTCCGGTACCGGAAGAGGTATCGTCGCCCGCAGTGGTGTCGTCAGGATTGGTATTCGCGCCGCTCTCATCGCCGATAATCATATTGATTATGTTATCGAGCAGTCCGCCCAATGTATTCATTATACCGAGGTTGGGCACGCTAATGGTTACGGGGAAGGTACCGTCAGGTACGAATCCGCGTATCAAGCTCTGCATAGACGATGCGTACAGATTATCTCCGAGGTCAACCGTTACCGTGATGCCGATTGCACTTGCATTGATAACAAACCATCCCTTGGCGAGCTTAACCGTAAGCGAATCGTCGGGCGAGATGTATATGTATGCAAGAGGCAACGTGCTACCGGCGCCCTTGGTATTGTACTCGGCGGTATCCATACCTATCAAGGTAACGAGCAATCCGCCTCTCTGTACTTGGAGCGAACCGTTAAGATTTTCCGTGATAGTACGGTCCTCGTTAAGCGCCTCAACGCTGATACGCAGCGACGCAGGATAACCGAACGTATACGCGTTGTCCGCAGTGTAATTGTAGTATGCAATGCTCTCTACAGACGCGTTAGCCAAGTCTATCGACAGATTGATTCCGCTGCTGGCAATTAAAGACATCGCAAGCTGCGTACCGCTGTTCTGCTCGACGTTGAGGTCTATAAAGTTCATCGAAGGTATGACGAGGTTGCTGTAGTCGCTGCCGTCGTTGATATGCAAGTCAAGCTCGGCATTGACCGTAACGTTATCGATACGCAGCGACGCCGCTATATCGCCGCTCAGTATTCCGAGCAATACGGATACGTCTACGTCAAGTCCCAACTCTACGCCCAGCAGATCTGCTACTATCGTATCGATTACCGAAGAAGTAGCATTGACAAGCAACGACGAATTCTCAAGCGAAAGCACGCCGAGCAGCTTAGTAACGATATAGCCGATATCCATATCCTGAACGCTCTCGTCCTTAGCCATAGTCTGCAACTCGTCTACATCCATAGTCGCGCCGCCTACGATGACACTGCCGAGGTCTATCTCTGCGTATTCGCCGAGGAGCGCCTTAATCAACACGCCGAAGTTAATGCCTTCGCCCGCGTCTACACCGAGAGCGCTGTCTATAGTGTCGTCCAACGTATGCGACAGGTTGTCGAGCAACGTGTAAAGCGTGCCCGTAAGATTGTTAATCATCCTGTTGGACGTCATCTTGATATTGAACAAGCCAAGTCCCTGCAACGCTACATAGAAGGAACGGTCTTTCAGGTAGAAGCCGAGCAACGTCTTGGTGTTATTGCCCTCGTAGTAGTTGAGCTCAGCCTTAAGAGTCGTGCCCTGCGCGTTAATACCCGTAACCATCTGCGTGGTGCTGTTGCGGGTATAGTCGAGGTGCCACTCGAGATTGAGCGTCATGCCCATATCGCGTATGCCCTTGACGTCAAGTCTAATGGGCGCGCCTATAGGCGACGTACCGTTGATGGCGTTGAACACAGTATTTATCATATCCGCCATATTGATGACGGTCTGCGTCGCGGACAAATCGAGCTTAAGTCCAAGACCTACGTCTTGCAGATAATTGAATATCAACATCCTGACAGTCGTAGCGTAATCGCCGCTGAAGTACGAGTTAGCCTTGCTGTCTATGATATTGCTCAGTCTGTTGTAATCGCTGTCGCCGCCGCCTATAATGATGTCGTCGTACGATATCGACGCGCTGATATTGAAGTCGGACTTGCCGCCAACCTCGACGTGCGCGCTATAGATGTCGGGCAACATATTGCCGTCTACGTCATAGCCTCTGACTATCACGTCATAAGAGCCTGCGTGATTGAGCGTTACGCTGTGCACGGTTCCGTTAAGTCCGTCATACACTGCGCTCTTGACAATCGTTCCGTTTACTCTCTCGCAGATATCCAATCCGTATGTATGAGCATTGCTCATCGCATTCCAGTATATCAACCTGCCGTCGGAAGTAACGCCTATCTGTCCAAGGACCTTACCGACGCTGTTATTAAGATTGCCGCTTTCGTCAACGGTGAACATCACCTGTACGAACTTACCTGTAGACGTTCCGTTGCCTGCGGTAACGGTAACGAGATACCAACCGGCATCAAGCGGCAACGAGCTCAGCACCGAAGTGCCTGTCGCGCTCTTTGTTTCGGTCGCATTGGGCGCGCCGCTGACCGACAAGTCGGCGAAGTAATCTACCCTTACAGTATAATTGCTTGCGTTGTCGATAGCAGACCATGTGTACGACAGTGCGCCGGAAGAAACCGTCGCGGATACCGTTCCGCTTGTCTCGTTGGCATTGACTACCGCGCCCGCCGTATTGGCATTCTGCATCAGATCGCCCACTATATCGAGACTGTATCTCTTGAGCGTACGAACCGTCGTATTGACGACCTCGACTCCGCTTGCGTTGATTACAGAGAAGTTGTACTCGCCAAGCGCATTCATAACGTAGCTTACATCGAGCTTACCGCTGTAATCGGCAATCAGCGTATATTCTTTTACGCCGACAAGGCTGCCTTCGTTGGTGTGCGTAACCTTTACGGTATACGCCGCACCGATATCCATGCCCTTCAAGTGCGCGCCGTAGACGTCTATACTGTCTATATACCCGCCGCCGATATCGCCGGAAGTCGTTACGCGCTCCACGTAGGTCTTAAGTCCGACAGCAGCTTCAATATCAAGCGCGCTGAGGTCAAATGCACCGAGCTTGACGCCAAACGCATCGAGTATCGCCGCCACAGCATCGAGCTGGACTGCTATACCAAGCTGATCGGCCTTTGCGATTATCTCTATTACAGCCATAGGCACAAGTTTATTGCCGTTAGCCTTGATAGAGTTGGCTATTACCGTATATCCGATAATGTTGCCGTACGTATCGTACGCGCAAAGCTCGATATTGTAAGTTCCGGAATAGTCAACATTGTATATATTGACGAAATTGCCATTCACCAACAGATCGTTTATGGTGTATCCTGCCGCACTTGCAGAACTCTTGCCTACTGCGATGTAATCCACGCTCATACCCGAAGAGGATATATTGTTGCGCGAGTAGTAAGGCAGTACGCTATACTTAACAGCTCCGTCGAAGTTATCCCAGCTGATTATATAGTTGCCGCTACCTGCCGACGCGCCTACTTTAGGTATGAAGTTGGCATTGATTGCTCCATAGCTGTTGGCTGCGCCTCTTGCTACAAGAGCATAGCTGTCTACGGCAGGAGTTTCGGGCTCTTCGGCCTCTTTAACATTGCCGTAGCAGTTGACTACGATATAATAACCGTAATAGTCGTCCGCGCTGTTTGCATTACCGATTGAAGGCGCGGGAGCGCTCAATCCCGATGCGAACATCGTCTGATATCTGCCCATTGCGCTGATAGCAGCCGTAAACAACGGAGTGGTATCTATCTCTACGGAAATCTCGGTGCCGGGCTTAATGCCGTCGCCGTTGATACCGAGAGTATCGTATCCCTCGACTCTGCCTGCGCCTACGACAGTAGCCTTGCCTGTCTCGACAGCATTCGACATAGGAATTCTTGCGCCTGTGCCCGTGGACACGAGATAAATCTCATACGCCACTACGCCTTCGAGAGCAAGCCAGCTTGCACGAGTCTTGTTGAGTCCGATATACTCGAGTTTTACGGTGTCAAGCACCTGCAATCCCTTATCCTGAGTATCCTTTATTATATCTTCTGCCTCATGAGCCGTTACGTCGGCGTGAGCGGACAGATCGATATCGGAGGTGCTCTCCGCAACGACTCTGCGCGCGGGCCTTCCGTCGGATAAGGTATAGTCGAAGTATGCCGTAATGCTTACTCTCATGCGGTTGACTACTTTATCGCGAGTAAGCAGGTAGCTTGTATCTACGACATTGTTGCCATTTAAGAACTCGCTGCCCTTTATGCTTACTATCTCTGCATTATTGTCGGCGTTGACTACGGTGAAGTCATATTTAATCTGCTCTCCGCCGAACTCTCTGGCTTCCCAAGACAATATCATGTTGCCTCGATCGTCTGCCTCGTAGCTTACCTCGGGCTTATACTGACCGGTAATCTTAGCTGCCAAGTCGTATATCTCGTTGATTATCATCCTATCGAAGTTATACTCCGCCCTGAGTACGGGAAGCGGTATGCCGAGGATGCTGAATCCGGACAAATCGAGGTATATATACGAGTTGCCGTTGGAATTGGACCTACCGAACACGCTGATGATAGACTCGCCTGCGTCGATACGGAACTCGCCGTAATTCTTGCCGCCAACGTTGACTGCGGGGAATATTATATCCTTACCCGCTTTTATGTCGAGCAACAGCAAGCTGTCGTTGTAGGCATTGGGCGAAATCCTCGCGCTCAACTCCAAGGTGAGCGTAATCTCGGTATTCTGATTGAACGTCCAATACAGGTGCGTATCGCCGAGTATATCCAATCCAAAGCTCTTGATAAGCTCTGCAAGGTCATAAGTACCCGCGTTGAACGCTACGGTTATATCTACCGCAAGAGAGGACGTCGACAATGCGCTGAATATAGCATTGGCTATTCTTCCCGCAGGATCGCCTACGCCGAGGTCTACTACGGTAACATTGCCTATTGCATTCAACGACTTCTGAATAACAGTGTCGGGATCGGATATACCCGTGGTGCTGTCTATGCTGTACAGCTTAGGCGACATGCCGAGTCCCAGCGTCGCGCCGAGGACGAGATTGTTAACAACCGCTCCCGTCTCACCCTGCTTGAGGACGAGGTTGATCTTAGCCTCTGCGTTGCCGTTGAATATATCTATATTGGCATCAAGCGAATCGATAGGATCCGTATTAATGCTGATATCTTTAAGTACGGTAGAGAGCAACGTATCCAATATCTCGCTCGTAATGTCGAGTCTGATAATGGAATTGTGCAACGACAGGGCGTTAAGTATCGATGCGATAACGCCGTTGGTACCTCTGTTGCCTACGGCTATAAGTACGTCGTCTGCATTGTACGCCTCAACCTTTACATTGTAAGGCTTGCCGTAAACGGCTGCATCGGATACGAATTCGTACTCGTTAGCGCTCAAAGTTACCTGCGTCTCGCTGCCGTCGTCTGCGGGCATGGTCAACACGTACTTGACTGCGCCGTCCACCGCGCCCCACTTCAGAGTAGATATTCTGCTACCGTCATTGTCGTAGGAATTAACCACGCGTACGCTTATTGCAGGCATGGTATCTCCGCCGAGCACGCTGTCGCCTATAGAAGGAGTATCTCCCGCTACATCGTCGTTACCGGTCTTGCTATCGGTCTTGGGATTGAGCAATCCGTCTATAATCTTGCTGATGTCTATCTCGATATCGCCGATGAGACCGTCAATCAAACCGAACAGCTCTTCCTGCAAAGATACGATGTACTCGAGATTGCGTATTTCGTATGCTCTCAGACCTATAGCGCGCATATCCACTACCAACTTGTTGTTGTAGATATACAGGGCAAACAGCACATCCTTATTATTTCCGCCGATTACAGAGCTAAGCTGTATTACGATATTGGTATCGGCAGGGCTGTTCTTGTCTACGTTCAACATTATATCGAGCGCGACGGTTGTGGCATCCGTGCTCAAACGCAAGTCGAGCGCATCGGTAAGCTCGCTGACGGATATTCCCGTAGAGCCGAGCAACAAGTTGCCCACCATTACAGACAATACCTCGGATACGCTGAAGCCATCCACCTCGCTGAAGTCGAGCGCAATGCTCAGGCTGAGGTTATATATCTTATCAAGCAATCCTGCAATGAGCTTGGAGCCGTACTCTTCCTTAGCCTTATCTATATCGATATCGCTAAGTATCTCGTCAATCTCTTCGGGCACTTTGTTCATGTCGTCGGGATTGAGCAATTTCTCTGTATGAAGTTTAAGCGTTACGTTGAGAGGATTATCTATAATTCCTACAACGCTCCAGCTGCCGCCGTTGGGCGCAAGCACAGCCTGCGTGAATATGCTGTCAAACTCCACGTGCGCGCTATTAGTATCGCTCTTGGCTGTAGCGACCGTACTACCCGTAGCGTTCTTAATAGTCAACTCGTAACCGTTAGCCGCATCGATAGCATCCCAAGTGAACGTTACGCCCTGCGCATCGTCGTCTATAACGTAGCCGACGTTGTTGCACGCCACGTTGACGGGTGTAAAGTCGGTTCCGAACAAGTCGCCTTGCAGCTTGAGCGTAAGCGCTTCTTTAGCCTGCCACTCGCCCACCAATCTGAGATCGAACAATCCGAGGATATCGGTTATCGATGCTATAGTAGAGTTGCCGGAGAGGAAGCTGGACAGCAGCGACGCAACGGCCTTAGTCGTAACTTCTACCTGCAACTTATCCGAAGAAATACCGAGCATGATAAGATGTCTCATATCAAGCGTATCGATATCGTCGGCAAGACTTACCCTGCGCTCTTGCGCGCTTTCGCCGCAGACCTTGCTGTCCTTAGCGATTTCCGCGCCCGTAGCGTCGAGAGCCGTAACTTCCACCATGTAGTGTCTGTCGGTACCGACAAGGGACGTAATATCCGCTCTCGTCGCGCCGGCTTGAACGGTTACGAATCCTGCGCTCGTCCAAGACATGCTGTCTGCAGCGTATACAGGTTTGAATACTTCTACCTTATACTCGTCGGACTTGCTGTAGTTATTCCACAATGCATAGGTGTTGCCGTCTGCATTTCCTTCCACGTTGACCGACAGTCCTTTGCCAAGTATCGAGAAATCGAAGTCCTTGAACAGATTGTCAATCATATCGGTAAGCACCTGGTGTACGTCTATATCGAAGGTATAGCAAGGCATCTGAATACCGAGCAACGTGATATTGCTCAAGTCGACGAAAGCCTTACCGTCCTGATAATACAATCCAAGCAACGTACCTGCGTTGATGACGCCTATAGTCGTACCGTCAGCCTCGTTAAGCGACAATCCGCTGCTGGAGAGCTCGAGTACGAACTTGGTATCCTCCGCGTTTACGCCGAGACTGAAGAGCAACTTAAGCTCTATAGTAAATCTCAAGTCATCGGTAAGAGTCCATACGATACCCGACTCATCCAATCCCTCGACGTTAAGATTGAGCTTTTCGAGCAGATTGTTGATAAGCGAGCTGATATTATACGAGCCCCTTGCTATGAATATATCAAGCGAAGCCTCGAGTCTGATGACCGAGAGCAGTCCTTCTACAAACTGCTGTATGCTTGCGCCGTTTATCTCATTGATAGAAGGTATCTCGGGCGCGATGGTATAGTCGCCGAACTCGCCGAACTCCACCAAAATTCCGTTATCCTTCATTGCCTCGACGGCTTTATCTCTGCCATCGCCGCCTGTGGTAAGTGTAAGACCTATTACCGCAGTATTTACGCTATCGAATATAGCAGTTACTCTATAGCGCAATTCCTTGCTCAACAGCCAAGGGTAAGCAGTAGCGTCTACGCTGTAGCTTGCTCTGTTGCCGCTGACAGTGATATCGAAATCGTGTACCTGCACGGTATCTATCTTATCCTTGCCGTTGATATCGGTAATATCGATTTCATAATAATCGGCATCGGCTACGACATCCCATCCAAGCTCTACGGAAGCAGTATCCTTGGTCAGCGTAATATTATCGGCTATGACAGATCTCTCTCCGTCGCTTACGGTAAAGTCGAGATTGCCTATACCGTCGAAGAGGTCGATATCGAGCACAACACTTGCCCAGTCGAAGTTGATGCCAAGCGTACCTGCGAGCAACTTGTTGATAGTCGCCGCGGTTGCGGTAAGGCTTATTCTGTCATTCTTAATCTTAACCATACTCAGTATGCTCTTGAGCACGCTGAAGTTGGTATAACCTCCGTTGATGACCAAGCCGTCTTCGTTATATACAGGCTCTACGGAATCCGCGCCGTACTTACGTACCGCCTCTACTACTAAATAGTAATATCCCGACTGCAAGACTCCGTCGAAAGGCGACATAGAATCTTTAATCAATCCTATCTTATTAAGAGCTTCTGTATTGAACGTAACGCTCGTGCCTCTTATGGTATTGCAGATATCCAGTCCTTCGGGCATGAATTCGGCTTCCCTAATGAGGTTGGTCTTGTTTGCGAGATCGTATCCCGAGTACAGCATGAGTCTGTATCTCATAGCCGTAGGTACGCTATCCCACGAGAACGTCGTCGTACCGGCGTTGGCATCCGTGCTCACTCTTACGGCAATGCTGTGCGTACCCGCAGGCAAGTTGCCCTTTTCGGCAGAGCTGTCGAGGCTGACTGTCTCATCGCTCTGAGCGGGAGTCTTATCGACGAGCCCGTAAAGCATGTCGAGGAGTCCGTCCATGTCGGTAGCGTCGCGCAATCCCTTGATGGCGTTGTTAAGCGTATCGAACAAGCCTTGGAACAACTGAGCGCCCTCGATAGCATATCTTCCCAGCGCAATTCCCGTCGCGTCGATGATGACCTTACCTTGATGCAGATATATGCCGAGTAAGTTGCTCTTTCCGCCGCGCATATCGTTGAGAGCGATAGCGATAACGGTATTGTCGACAGAGGACAAATCTATACCGATATTGAGTGCAAGTTGCAGGTCGAGACCGGACAACTCAAGCATTATATCCTCGGTAATGCGCATATCCTTGATCTGGTCAATCTGCGCAAATACGGCGTTGAGCACATTTCTGAGGTTGAGCGCGGTATCGCCGGTAACCTTGATGTCCAATGTCGCAGACAGATTGAGCATCTTATCAAGCAAGCCGTCTACGATATTGCTATATGCCATATCCTTCTTCTGAGCAAGAATATTCCATACAGCGTCGTCTGCAAGCGACTGCTTAAACGCATCGGCGTTAGCACCGTTGTAGATATCGAATACGCTCAGCGCTATCTCGCCCGAAGCGTTAGTGCCGCCGTATGCCTCGCCGAGATTGCTCTCGAAGCTGAGCGAGAGCCAATCTTGATTGGGCTTGAGCGTGAGGTCGATTACCGCATCGTAACCGCCGAGCGCGCCATCGAGATTGAGCGCCTGCAAGATTGCCTGAATAGCATCAAGCGACAGCTTAATATTTATCTGATCTCTCGATATTCCCATGAGGAATAACTCGTTGACGCCAAGGTCGTTGATACCCGCTACGGTACTGATTGCCGCCTGCGAAACCTTGTATGTTACGCGACCGATATAATCGTTAACAGCGCAAGCCGTCTCGCCCGATTTCTTATAAGGCGTAACGTCTATCACCTCGCCGCCGACGAGATTGTCAATCGCAACGGAGGTGTCTTCGGTATCGATATATTTCACTCCGTTGACACTTACCGTATAGTACTGAGCACCGCTTATACGGTCCCAAGCGAATATGGCTCTGCCGTTTTCGCCGTACGATGTATATATGTCGAAAGCATTGGTATATCTACCCGTGCGTCCGCCCATCGCTACGTAGTTATCGTTTCCTTCAACGGTCTTCTTAACCATAGGAATGATTTCTACGGTGTAGACATCCGTCAAATCCGCCTTATCGAGCGTGTAGGAGAACTTACCGTTGACTTCGCTATCGGCAAGCAGCATCGCTACCTTATTGCCGTTGACGTTGACGACGTAAGCGTCTGCTCCGTCAACTTTATTCCATACCAAGTTGGTCTCGGTATCGCTATACTCTGCATTGACAGCGAACTCACCGAAGATCATGCTGTCCAGTCCGCCTATCAACTTGTTAAGCACATAGTTGATAAAGCCTTGAATATTGAAGTTAGCGGTATAATATACAGGCAACTCTATACCCAAAAGCGTAAGCGAACTCAAATCAACGTACAGCTCCGAGCCCTTGATATATATGCCGAGTATTCTGTCTCCGCCGTGGAATACGATATTATCCTGTCCGTCCACAGCTCCGAATACGGCGTCGGAGTTCATAACCACTTCAAGCATAATAGCCGTATTATTGTGATTATCGTAATCGAATGCCGCCTTAGCTATGAGCGAAGCGTCAAGTCTCATATTGCCGCCGCTTATAATCAATTCAAAAGCGTTGGCGTCGGCAATATTTATACCGAATCCGGTGAGCAGATCGCCTATACCGAATACACCCTCGGGCAACTGCAACTTCACGTCAAGCTGCAAGCTCATGCCGCCGAGCACATCCAATACGGTCTGAGCCAACGTCTTACCGCTTGAGAAATCAAGCTCTACAGCAGTGCTCTGAGCGTGCTGTATCGCATCTGCAAGCGTAGTCGTTTCATCTATACCGTTCTCGGCAATGGAAAGTCCCAATCCTACGGTAAGCGCCTTGCCGTCATAATCGTAAATGTTAGCATTGAGCTCTGCCTTTCCGTTAATCAGATAGATAGCGCCGTCAACGCCCACTACGTCGAGGTGCACGCCCATCAAGCTGTACAGCAAGGAATCGATTGTATCCGTGCCCGCCTCAAGCGCAATGGAAGAATTGTGCAATCTTACTATCTTAGCTACGCTCTTAATCAATTCCGCAATATCAAGCGAATTAGATTCAGCCGTCGCTGCAGGAGCAAGAGCGACATTGCTTGCCGCGCTCGCCGCCTTAGGCGCAATATTGATAATAGTATTCAAATCAAAATCAATACCCGACAGCAGCTTATTGAGCGTATCCGACAGTATATTCATTACGGCAGAATTGCTTACCTTGATTATGTTTACGTTGTGGAGCAATGCAGACAGATCCGCATACAAATCACCCGAATCGACGTAAAGCGCAATTATCTTATTGTTAACGTCGTTGCCGAGATAATTCTTGTATACAGAATCTATACGTATCATTGCAGAAAGCGCGGACAAGTCGTCAACCTTGCCGTTGAGCGTGATAGTCAGCTCGAGACGATCGAGGTCGGATACGTCTATGTTAAACGCCTTTTGACTGTCTAATCCTTGACTTCCCGTAGCAAGCATACCTATCAACTGCGACAAAAGTCTTGATATATTGAACTTATCCGCATCGCTATGCGCGCTTATGCTCAACTTAATCGTGCTATTGAGCACCTTATTGAGTATCGCATCGACTACTTTGCTTGTGCTGTCGGCGTATCTGCTATCCGCATTTTTAGCCATTGCAAGCATGTCTTGGCGCTCCTTATCGGCAGACTGCTCGGCATCTCCTTGCAACTTCACGCCGAGCGTGAGCGCAGCGTTGAATCCGATAACGGGCGTAGCCGCTCCATTGTGCTCTATCGCTATCTTAAGCAATCCGTTCTGCACTCCGGTAGTAGCGACTATATCCCAGTCGAGGTTGAGCGCGGTCAAGTCGATTAAGCCCATTTCGTTAAGCAGCGACATTACCGCCTTGATACCGATATTGAAAGTAATATCCTGACCGATGACGATACTGCCGTCGGTATTATTAGCCAATGCCATGGCGGAATTATTCTGAGTTACGACTCCGCTGTTGTCATCGGTTACGGTATCGTCTGTGCCGATTACCTTATCAACGGCTTGCTTGATATCGCCGACAATGCTCGACAGATAGGACATTACGTTGAAGTTATCCGCACGCAGTATCGGCAAGGTAAGTCCGAGTATATGTACCGCGGAAAGGTCTATATAGAGCTTGCCGCCCTTAATAATAAGGTAAATGCCATCGCCTTCCTTGATAATAACCTCGCGGTTGCTATCGGATACGTCATATCCTATAGTCAAATCCTTACCCGCAATAATTCCAACTACGACAGAGCTGTTCTTCTCGTCGATTTGCTCTTGAGAATCAACCGTTACGGTCTTGATATCCGTAGCCAATTTAAGTTTAAGGTTGATATCCGTTGCGGTATCAAGCTGCCAGCGGAAACCTTCTGCGCCAAGAGCTTCGAATACGTCGTTAATCGCTCCGTCCGCCTTAACAACGGAAGTCAAGATTACTCCGAGCACATCCCAGAGGTTGACGTTGTTATTGCCGCTGAAGTTGACGTCCAACTCCAAGGACAAATCGAGTCCGTTGAGCAGATCGGCTATACTGCCTACCATATTGCTCAAATCAATCGCAATTCCGTCAAACGAATTAACTCTGCCCGTGAGGTCGGTAGTAAGAGCGGTAAGCTCGGCATTAGTCATCGTATTGATAGACAATCCCAACGACAGCGTAATAGCCTTGTCTGCATTATCCTTAAGGCTTACATTAATCTGAGCCTCTCCGTTGAATATATCGATGTCTCCGTCAAGTTCGATGTTGAGGGAGATGGAGAAGAATTGGTTGAGCAATCCTTTAATCATCTCGCTCGTAGCATACAGCTTAACTACGGAGTCGTTAAGAGCTACCATATCGATAATAGCAGCTATCAAAGACGAGGTATCTATCCTCATACCCGCCTTGGCAGCATTATCGGATGCTCCGTTATCGGCATAAGCTGCTACGTTGCTTTGCTGACTGCCGATGCCGAGCAAGCCGTTGAGCGTCTCTTCTATATCGATTTCGATATTACCGATTAAGCCGTCGAGCATACTCTTGATATTGGCGGTAAGCGGGGTGCGGCTATCCGTAACTTTAATTACGCCTGCGCCTATTCCCGACAGGTCGAGATATACGTCCCCGTCTTTAACTACCAGAGCTATCAGCTCTCTGCCGATATAATTAAGCTGCAAAAGCATCGCTACGTTTTCGAAATCAGAATACGAGCCGCTTGTGGTCAGCTTAAGCTCAAGCAACTTATTACCGCTATTATTATTGATAATAGTATCCAAGTTGAGCGAAGACAAATCTATCTTGTCCCCGATAAACATATTGAGTACGTCAATGATGTCGAAGTCCTGCTCCGCCGCCAAATCGATATACAAGCTGAACGAGGTATTGAACAGCGAATCGAGCAATCCCGATATCAGCTTGCTGCCTGCGTTATCGGCGGAAGCAATGAATGCGGCATATTTATCACCGATATTGAGGTTCTTGACAGCCGCGCCGGAATCCATATACAGCTTAAGCGAAAGCTCTAAAGTAGAGTCGCTGCCGACGTATCCCTCGGGCTTAATCAAGTCGCCTACAACCTTAAGCAATATTCCGGTAACGCCGTCTATATTGCCTATCTCGCCGAATATGGTGAGGTCGAGGTCGGGCAAATCAATGTCGATTTTATCGCCGAATACGAGTTTTATTATTGACAGCAACGCCTGAGATGTCATCATCAGACTCAGCTTATCCTTAGATATCATCAAGGATACGTCTTCGCCCTGAGCTCTCGCCATCTGCGCTTGACTGTCGTTGAGCTCGAAAGTAAGCTCGCCGTCGACTATCTTAGCGTAATAGATAGCGCTGGCATATGCGTTGCCCATAGTATCGAGTACGTTTAAGGTAACGTTGTCGCCGTCCTTCAATCCTGTTACGTCTATAGCAGCAGACGTCGTATTGCTTCCGAGTTTAACCTCTTCGGACGCGTCCGCTCCCATCCTATTAACTACATAGCTGTATTCCTCGGCGCCGATATAGCTGTTCCACTTGAGGTTAAGCACCGAAGTACCGCCTGTGGTTACTACTGTGGAATTAGCAGTATCAATAACCAATCCGTTGGGATTGTACTGTCCGCCGATAAGCTGCTCCAACTTCAGTAGATAACCGTTAAGGAAACCGAAGAAATCAAAGCCTTCCGCCCTATACTTAGGCAGCGTCAAGCCGAGTATGCTGATACCCGACAAGTCTATTGACAATCCCTCGTAATTAAGGAATACGTCTATTGAAGAATTGGGCTTGATAGCAACGTCATTGCCGAGCACAAGACCTTGAGGGAAACCTATGCTCAACATTATCTGCGGAGCCTTAAGCATACCCTGAGGGAGCTTCTTCTGCGCTTCTGTGCTCAGCTTCGTAACGTCGTCCAAAGCAATGGCAAGTTTCAGCTCAGCCTTGACAGACGTATCTTTCTCGAACGTCCATACAGGTCCGGACTCAAGCATCTTGGAAATATTCTCGCCGAACATCGCAAACAGCTTGCTGAGGTTGTAACTACCCTTTACGAACTTGAGCTCAAACTCCGCGCCAAGCATTACACCTTCGTCAAAGATATCCCATATACCCTTAACGACGTTGCCGCCGTATGCAAAGTCTATCTCCGAATAGCCCGAATTGGGCGCGTTCATATCATCTACCTTTGCGGCAAGTTCTGCCGTATCGGTAGGAGAAATAGCTATGCCTGCGCTAATAGATATATTACCTGCATCCGAACTTACCGAATCATAGATATTCAATACCAAATCCGCTGTACCGGTAAATATATTTACATCCTTAAGAGCTACGTCGAGTATCTCTATTCTGAAATTCTCGCCTACGAGATTGGCAAGTATGTCTCCGAATACCTTTCCGGTAATCTCAAGACCGATTATGCCGTTGTTGATAGTAAGTCCCGACAGCAGAGCATCTATTATGTTATAGCTGGTCCTCGATACTCCCTCGGTAATCTTATTGCCTTGCGCATCGTATGCAACTACAGTAATGGCATAGTTCTTGTACTCGTTATACCACTTGGTTGTAAGATTGCCGCCTGCGGACACTCTCGTCGTCCACTCTGCGGTAGCAGCGCCCGACAAGGAGAGAGATACTTCGTAATAGGCAGCTTTGTCCACGCTGCTCCAAGATACCGACTTGGCTACGCCGTTGATAGCGACGTCTATAGCCGCGGGACCTTGAGGCACATCGGACTCAACCTTAGTAACGACGAAAGTGAAGTTTTCTACCGTTATATCGGAGCTTGCGCCTACGCTCTCCTTAGGAATATATACTCTTACGTTATAAGATACGACGCCTGTTGCATCGGCAGTGAGCTTGAACACTCCGCCATCTATTACGGCAGAAGTTACGTCTACTTCCTTGCTCTGTCCGTCTGCGCCTATCTGCTGCAATACATATCTATAATTGGCGTCGAATATGTTCCAAGATATATGCGTAGACTTGACGTCGTCGGTATACTCGGCTTTAGCATTGTAATCGAATGCGCTTGCCGTCGTAGTTGCGGATACGATTATCTTTTCGTTGCCGTCTTTAACCGTGCATACGTCGACTCTGTAATGGCTGTAGTTACTATCGCCATCAATGATAGTGAACCTGCCGTCGACGAAGATTGCAGCATCTTTATGCGTTACTCCCAATGCAATAGCATCGATGCGGTCAGCCGCGCCGCCCACGCCGGGCGTTACTCCATATACATTATAATATATATCGTTGGCGCTGCCGTATCTGTTCCACACTATCGTAGTGCCTATGTTATCGGACGTAACAGCCTTGAGCGATATGGATTTACTTACGTCGAGCAAGCTGTCGAGATTGAGCAATCCCTTAAGGCTTATGCTCTCGCTGAATCCGTCAAGCAAGTCCGTAAGCATACCCATAATGCCTGTATTGCTTACCTTATACTTGCCAAGTCCCAGTACGTTAAGGTCTATGTATGCGTTGTTTTGATCGAGATACAGGCTGAACAACACGTCCGCGCTGCCCGTCTCGCCGGCGATCAATTCAATGCCGAGTATAGGCTTATTGCTATCGGACATAGCCAGCTTGATATTTAACGTAGCCTCGAGTGAATCCGTACCGATACTTCCGTCAAGCTCCAAGTCGGACAAACTCACGTTGACCTTTAAGGTGTCAAGCAAATAGTCAACGAGCTTAAGCACGTCGAGTTTTCCCTGCTTGAGCATTATTTTCATGGATATCTGAGTATCGAGCACAGCGTTAAGCAAGCCCTTGATTACGTAATCGTCGAGCTCTTGATTATTATAATCGCTGCCTATATCGTCTACTTTATCCTTTATTTCCTTCTTGCAACCTGCGATATTGACGTCTGCAAGGTCAATGCCCAAGGACAGCTTAAGATTGCTGTCTTTACCATCGACTGTAGAGAGCAGATTGGCCGTTACCTGCAAGGACAGCTGACCGTCTTTGTATGCAATTTCTATCGGAATTTCGCCCTTTATATATTGATCTATATCGAATCCGAGATTTACGTTGAAACAGTTGAGCAACGTAAATACCGCTCCCACCGTTGCGGAGAGCTTAATCGCATCGCTGCCGAGATACAGAGCTATAGCGCCCGCATTGGATATAGCCTGCGAAGTAGAAAGCACGCCTGCGCTATCCTTGGTAATCTCTGCAAGCGCGGCGGCAGCTTCCGCCTCGCCTTCGCCCGCGTTGGGATTACCCTTTATAGAGTTGATAACTCCGCTGAGGTCGAGACTCAAGTTGAGCTCGGGAAGCTGAGCAAGCAACGCCTCGATAGCAGAGCCTACGCCCATGTTATTGAGCTTGTAGATAGGCATCTCGAGGTTGAGTATCTTAAGGTTGGACGCATCGAGATAGATAGCGTTCCTATATAAATATATACCTAATATAATACCTTCATCTATTAAAGCGGTTCCGCCGTTGGGATCTTCCAGATATACGGGCTCTCTTGCTACCAATTCGAGATAGAGAGCGCTGTCCATATCGGGATTGTTCTCGTCTATATACAGACCGAAGTCTAATCCAAGCGCAATCTTTGCGTTGGGATTGTCTATCTTAATCTTAATATCGCCCAGCGACAGTCCGAACATTGCCAGAAGCTGCGATATATTGTATTCTCCGCCGCTGAAAGACAAGTCGAGATTGATGCTGCCCTTAATGCCGCCGTTAAGCACGTTGTTGATGAGCTCGTTGATACTTGTCGTATATCCCGAGTCATCGCCTATGCACGAATCTATGTACGACGCAAAATCTTGCTTTGCATCCGTGTCGCCGAACATAATAGGTTGCAGCAGCAAGAAATCGCTCAGACTCAGTCCGAGATTGATGCCGCCTATATTATGATCTATACCTATAGATTCAAGGCCGTGTTTATTAACCTTAATAAAGAGTTTACCCTCGCCGATGTCGGGTATATTGATACCATCGGCAAGACCGGGGACAAAGCCGCCTATCGCCGTCAAAATGGAGTCGATAAGATTATTGTTGAGAGTAAGCGAAAGCTCGCCGCCGTTCGCCGAATTGGTAACGTTGACGTAGTCTCCCTCTATCTTCAATACCTTAAACAGCATGGAGATAAAGTTGCCCCATCCCGGAGAGATATATGTATTGCCCTCTTCGTCAACGGACAATGCCATTACGGAATCGGACTGCGAAAGCAACTTGAGCGTGCTTTCCATACCCGACTTTTCTATCTTACCGTGATCGGTGCCGAACAGCTTATCTATTTCGCTTACCGCGCGCTGCTTGATTGCTCCGACAAGCTCGTTGAGATTAATGCCGCTTATCTTGATTCCCTTACCGCTCCACAGCTTGGCTATCTCGCCGTTGCCGCTTGCAGAAGGCAATTTATTAAGTATATTACCTATATTGATATACAGCGAGCCGTTCCTGTAATAGACGCCCAATATCGCATTCTCCGAGCCGTACTGACCTTTCTCAAACAGCTCTATTGCGATAAGATTGTTATCAACGTTAGGATCGGCCTGCTTGATGTCTATATCTATAATAGCATCGAGGCGGTAGCCGATATTGGCATCCAAAAGTATAAGACCTTGAGGAAGCGTACCGGGGACGAACGTATTGATCAGCGCGCCGACGTCTACGTTATTGCCCGAAGTGCTCAAGTCCAGATTGGCAGACAGCTTAATATTGCCCAAAGACCACGCTACGTAATCATTAATCTTATCGGGTACCAAAGAGAGATTGTCGCCGTCATATACGCCGTGCGTCAACTGCGCGGTAGTATATGTAAAGGTGGACTCTCCTACGGAATTATCTATGAGGTCGAGCTCGATATTGCCCGCAAGCTGACCTGCGGAGTTAATACCCGCTCTTACGATGAAGTCTACATCGGGGACGTTTTCCTTAAGCCAAGAAAGCAAAGGATTGAGATCTATGCTGCTAAGCAATCCGCCTACTACGCCGGATATGATAGGATTTTCCAACAGACCGGTAAGACCGTTGACCAACTTAAGGGGAGATATGGTGATGTCATAGTTGGTAATGCTTCCCGACGTGGTGGTATTGACAGACATAAACATGGAGAGAACGACGCTGTCTACAATACCGCTAATCATCGACTGCGAATTGAGTAAATCCTGTAAGAATGCAGGAAGTTTCTCGGCAACGCTGAGAAGATAATTCATGTTGAAATCTTCGATATATATGGGTTTAGCATCGGGATCCGAAGGATTAGTATCTATAAACAGGCCGCCGGCAGCTCCTTGGATATCCACAATATATATACCGAGCTTGGGCTTTCCGTCTTCAGTCAACTGGAAGCCCAAATCGTAATCAAGCGCGTTATCGCCGATTCCACGGCTCACGTTGGATACGAATTCAAGACCGTACTCCTTTCCGCCGGAAATACCCGATCCCTTGAGATGAGTATTGATATTATCTCCTTTGGATATACTGTTGAGTACAGTAAACAGCGGAGACAGTATGCCCGAGCTGCTACTGGAAGAACCACCTCTCCACTTAGCAGTCAGCTTGATAACTCCGCTGGCATTGGAAGGTACGGTATACTCATCGGTGTACGACATCAAAGACTCGTCGTCCCATCCGACTAACCTCTGCCCTCCGTTCTTAGGATTGTAATCCTTGAGATTGATGACGGTACCGGGGGTAACGTTGTTAAGCGTCATGACGCTGTTACCGCTCTCGAAAGTACCTGCGCCGGCATCAAAAACGACCGTTACGCCGGAGTCGCATGCAGACAGTATCAATGCACCGCTGAGCGCAACCAACATAACGAGTACCGTTACCAACGCTAAAAATTTGCCTTTCTTGCTTCCCATAATTTTCTCTCCCTACGATGTAAGCAATCAGGTCGTGCCTGTTTTAAGTTATTATAATAATATACACGCGCATTGTCAATACCATAGCAAAACTAAATAAATACTCACAATATTTCTAAAATTGGCTGATTTTCCTTAACATTTTTTCCCATATCGACACATTTTAAGAAAATTCCGACCATGACTTTAAGGCAAATCCAACAAGATTTTTAATGTAAAAATTATGTAAAATCGTAATTTAGCGTGATTTTTCAGAAGTTTTTGTTCTATAGTTTGATTTTTGCAAGCAGCTCGCACTGATTTGCATTTTCAAATATCCGCATCGATATCTGCTCTAAAACGCAGCATGAAAATAAAACTTGCAGACACGAAATCGCCGATTTCACTATACATAGCACAGCCATTTATTTTCCATTTTATCATTATAAGCGCGTCAAAGCATTTTGCTCATCTGAAAAGTAAGGTATAGTCGATAAGTTGTTAATCAGACGATAAATTTCAGTTATGATCAAGGAGCTTACTATCCGCTCTTCACTATTCGGAAATAATTCATATATCCAAATGCTTAAAGAGTGATGATTTCCTTTACAAGCGGATAATTACTACATGCAATATATCTTTTCCGTCTACAACGTATCACTATAGCCTAAAGTTATAGTTGATTGATTACTGCATTATTGATTATCAGCTATTGAAAATTGTGCGATACAATCGATAACTAAATAGACATTACAGTATCGTCCTATGACCGATAGTTTTTTGCATAAATCGCGTTAGGCTCAAGCAATATAGTATCAGATTAGTGCGAAACATAATTAACTGATAAGTCATAGGCAATCACATGCTAAGCAGCAGAAAGTATAATTATTGCTATATAGAAAACCGCCAAAATGATATCGTAAAATATGTAAAAGTGCACAAAATAGGCATATATGATTAGCATATTTTCCCAGTTGATTATTTCCAATATTTTCCTTGAATATGTCGATAATGCACAAAATATACATATAAATTTTATATCATTATCACATACAGTATACAGGCTGCTTGGCAAAAGCGGATAACATATATTTTGACAATCAAGCATTGCTTATTATGCCCATAATTCTCGCCGCCAAATAAGTAAAAATCTATGCCGTGATTATAATCAGTAAAATGCAATATACTAATGTCATACAAGGAGGTATTCATATAAAATGGAACACAACTTAAACGGCAAAGGCTACTTTGGAATGGCATGGCTACTGAACTTGATATTGGCTATAATACCCGTATCCAATATTATATTAGGTATAGTAATAAGAGCTATGCGTCGCAACTATCTCGGCGCGGTGCTCAACTTGATACTTGCGCCTGTATTCTACGTGATAGACCTTATTACGATACTCTTCACCAATGACTTAAAATTGCTTGCAAGATAAATAAAGTAAACATTATCCTAAGGCGGCGCTAAGCCGCCTATTTCATTTACACTCATTTTACAAAATACTACATCTAAAAATTTGACACAACATATCAAAAATCATATAATGTTAGCACACTAACTAAATATATTGACAATATTGAATCATATGCAACGCGAAATTGGATACGAAATACGCAACCTCAACAACCTGATAGACAAAGAATTCAATACTCTTACGTCTCGTGGTGGGGATATTGATTACAACCAAAGCAGGCTCCAAGGCTGGATTATCGGCTATCTTTGCTTGAAAGAGCGCAAAGGAGAAGCGGTATATCAAAGGGATATCGAAAATGAATTCAACATCAAGCGTCCGACCGTTACTCAGACTATCAATGCTATGGTCAAAAACGGCTATATAATTCGCGAAAGCGTGATTGAGGATGCAAGGTTGCGCAGGCTGGTACTCACCGACAAAGCTCGCTCACTCCACGCCTCACATCTGAGAGATATTGAAAGAATAGAAAGCACTATGCGCACCAATCTGTCCCAAAGCGAGCTCGATGCCTTTTTCTCGACGGTGGATAAGATCAAATCCAATATCGAAAATCACAATTTTTGATTATTAGGGCGCGTCTCAATACATATTTATTATTATAGGTGAATGTATGGTAAAAACACTGGCTAAAAGTATACGTAATTACAAACGGGCAAGTATAATCACCCCTATTACCGTATCAATAGAGGTTATACTTGAGGTATTAATCCCTTTTGTCATGTCCGACCTTATCAACTACATGGAAAAGACTTCTCCCATGAAGATAACTACCGTCGTAGCATACGGAGCGATATTGCTTGTTATGGCAATGGTCTCGCTGATAATGGGCATGCTATCGGGCAAGTATTGCGCTACGGCGTCGGCAGGCTTTGCAAAGAATCTGCGTCAAGACATGTTCTATAAGGTACAGAGCTTCTCATTTGCCAATATAGACAAGTTTTCTACTTCGTCTTTGGTTACAAGAATGACTACGGACGTTACCAACGTGCAGATGTCTTATATGATGATAATAAGAGTTGCTGTAAGAACTCCGTTGATGTTGGTATTTTCTCTGATAATGTCCTTCTTTGTCAACGTATATCTTGCTCTCATATTCCTGATAGCTATACCTATCGTAGGACTGTGCCTTGCCGTGATTGCGCTTAAAGTACGCCCGATATTCATAAGAGTGTTCAAAAAGTACGACCGCCTAAACGAAAGCGTACAGGAGAACGTCCGCGGCGCGCGCGTAGTTAAAGCATACGTCAGAGAGGACTACGAGAAGAAGAAGTTTGTCGTAGCGTCCGACGATATTAAAGGCGACTTTACCCGCGCGGAGAAACTTCTTGCCATAAGCACGCCCGTAATGCAATTTTCTATCTACATAATAATGATACTTGTAGCCGTACTCGGCGGCATGATTACGGTAAAATCGCTCGGAGGCGTAGACGGGACGTATTGGTTTGGCGCAATGGATACGGGTAAATTGATGAATCTGATATCCTATGCGTTCATGATACTGCAAAGTCTGATGATGCTTGCAATGATACTTGTCATCATATCCATGTCGGTTACCAGCGGCAACCGTATAGCGGAAGTTCTCAACGAAGAAAGCACACTGCATAATCCCGACAATGCCGTTACCGAGGTCAAAGACGGCTCGATAACGTTCAACGACGTATCTTTCAGCTATAAGGACGACTCAGGCAAGTACTGCCTTACCGATATCTACTTGGATATACCATCGGGCTCTACGATAGGCATACTCGGCGGAACAGGCGCGTCAAAGACAACTCTCGTACAGTTGATACCCAGACTTTACGACGCTACTAAAGGCAGCGTAAAAGTCGGCGGAGTCGACGTGCGCGATTATGAACTCGACGTACTGCGCAACAGCGTTGCCATGGTATTGCAGAAGAATACGCTATTCAGCGGCACAATCAACGAGAATATGCGTTGGGGCAATCCCGATGCCACGCAGGAAGAAATACGCGAGGCTTGTATACAGGCTCAAGCCGATCCCTTCATAGAGACATTCCCTAAGGGATACGATACATATATCGAACAAGGCGGAACCAACGTCTCGGGCGGACAGAAACAGCGTCTGTGCATAGCGCGCGCTCTTCTTAAGAAGCCTAAGATAATTATCTTCGACGACTCGACCTCCGCCGTCGATACTAAGACAGACGCGCAGATACGCAAGGCTTTAGCGGATAATATCCCCGGGACTACCAAGATAATAATCGCTCAGCGCATCTCTTCGGTACAAGAAGCGGATAAAATCATCGTCATGCACGGCGGCAAAATTGCCGAGATGGGCACTCATGAGGAGCTGCTGAAAAAGGGCGGCATCTATAACGAAATATATGACGCTCAAATCAATAATAAGAAGGAGGATGGCGAAAATGAGTAAAAAGCATAGCAAATCGACGGCACTGTCAAGAGTATTTCGCGAGCTTTTCGCAAGATATAAGTGGCAACTCATACTTATTATCTTCTGTATACTGCTCAGCTCCGCCGGCTCTATATCAAGTTCTATTTTTATAGCAACGCTCGTAGACGACTATCTCGAGCCCATGATTACCTCCGCTGTAAACGGCGCGGCGTACAGCTTCTTACCTATGCTCAAGTTTATAGGCTCGATGTCTTGCATATTCGCAGCCGCGATAATAGGCTCGTTCATCTATACAAGGCTGATGGGCGTAGTTACTCAGCACTTCCTTGCCGATATCCGTAATACGATGTTCGGTAAAATGCAGACGCTGCCTATACGCTACTTCGACACGACCAAGACGGGCGATATAATGAGTATATACACCAACGACGTAGACGCTCTGAGGCAGATGATAGGCATGAGCTTCCCTCAGCTTATCTCTTCATCGGTAACAATCATATCGTCGGTAGTATTGATGCTCTATTACAGCATATGGCTATCGCTTGTTGTTATGGTTGCCGTTACGGCAATGGTGCTGATATCTCGCCATATTGCAGGACACAGCGTACGCTACTTTATCAAGCAGCAGCACGCAATGGGTAGCGTAGACGGATACATCGAGGAATCTCTATCGGGTCAGAAAGTTATCAAGGTCTTCTGCCACGAAAAGGAAGCGAAAGAGGCTTTCGATAAAGTAAACGAAGAGCTGTTCAACGCTACAGAGAACGCCAACAAGTACTCCAATATATTAATGCCGATACTGGGCAATATAGGAAATCTATTGTACGTCGTACTTGCATTAGTAGGCGCATCGCTCTTCTTATCGGGCGCAAGCAACGTAAGTCTGCGCGGACTGGAAGCGCTCAGCATAGGCGTAGTTGTCGCATTCCTCAGCATGAGCAAGATGTTCACTCAGCAAGTAGGCATGGTATCCCAGCAGGTCAACTCCATTGCAATGGGTATTGCGGGCGCGCAGCGTATCTTCGACCTTATAGACGAGACGCCCGAGCAAGACGAAGGCTACGTTACTCTTGTCAACGCGAGGTATGACGAGAGCGGCAACCTTACGGAGTCGGAGACGCGCACAAATATATGGGCTTGGAAGCATTATCATAAGGCTGATAATACCACTACGTACCAGCTGCTGCAAGGCGATATATACATAGAGAATATGGACTTTGGATACAATCCCGATAAGTTGGTTCTTAAGGACGTTTCGCTGTACGCAAAGCCCGGGCAGAAAGTAGCGTTCGTAGGAGCAACGGGAGCAGGAAAAACTACTATAACCAATCTGCTCAACCGCTTTTACGATATTGACGACGGCAAGATACGCTACGACGGCATCAACATCAATAAGATAAAAAAGCCCGACCTGCGCCGCTCTCTCGGTATAGTGTTGCAAGACACCAATCTGTTTACGGGCACTATCATGGAGAATATACGCTACGGCAAGCTCGATGCTACAGACGAAGAATGTATTGAAGCGTCTAAGATTGCCAACGCATACGACTTCATTACTCGCCTGCCCGAAGGATTCGACACCATGCTCGAAGCAGACGGAGCCAATCTCTCTCAAGGACAAAGGCAGCTGCTGTCTATAGCTCGCGCCGCCGTAGCCAATGCTCCCGTGATGATTCTCGACGAAGCCACGTCGAGTATAGACACTCATACGGAAAAGCTCGTACAAGACGGCATGGATAAACTAATGCAAGGCAGGACGGTATTCGTCATAGCGCACAGACTGTCTACGGTAAGAAACTCCGACGCAATTATGGTCCTCGATCACGGCAAGATAATCGAGCGCGGCTCGCACCAACAGTTGATTGATAAAAAGGGCACGTACTATCAGCTCTATACAGGAGCGTTCGAACTGGAGTAAATCAAGATATAACATGCGTTTAGGCGGGCACAAGCAATGTGTCCGCCTTTTTTACGTTGCCATAGGATAGACTTGTGCATTATAATAGGTGCATGGACATTCATTACGAAGTAGTAGGCGCAATCTTTATATCAGACGGCAAAGTCTTGGCATTCAAGCGCGGCGCGTCTTCAAATCCTCTCGTAGCATACAAATGGGAATTTGCGGGAGGCAAAGTCGAGCGCGGAGAAGACGAAAAGTCCGCGCTTGAACGCGAGTTAAAGGAAGAATTAAACCTTACATGCCTTGTCAAAGACAAGTTTATGACCACCGATTATACTTATCCCAAGTACAGCGTAAGGCTGCATTTATACCGCTGCGATATGCTGTCCGACTTCACTTTGAGGGAGCACGTTGCTTGCCGTTGGATGGCGGCGGAAGAGCTCAATCAAGACGAGTGGGCGCCTGCGGACATACCCGTCATAGACAGGCTGAAATCGGAATTAGCTTCTACTGCGAAATAATATAGGGCGCGGACGCGAGATTGCAAACTTGCATCAGTATCGAATGCAGCCGCTTGCGCCATTTACATCTCCAGATAAAAGTCTGTCCTTTTCAACCTTGAGCCTACTTGTTGCGTCAATTTCAGTTTTTGCTTTTCCGTGCTGTGAGCGTATCTTGCAAGCGTAACGGTAGGACTGCTATGACCGAGCATCTCCGACAGCGTCTTCATGTCCGCGCCCGACTCGAGCGCCCTTGTCGCATATGTATGCCTTAAGCTGTGGAAGCCCTTGTGCGATATCTTGAGGTATTTCAATATCTTACCGAATGACTTTTGATAGCTATTGACCTGCACGTATCCGCCCTTGATAGTCGATATCACATACTCCCCGCCCGTAGACTTAAGCAGGCGAAACAGCGGAGTGAGCTGCTTGGGATATGGGATTACTCTTACTCCCGCCGCCGTCTTGGGAGTACCGAGATACGGGTTCTTCTCTCCCTTGCTTATCCTCAGATTGCCCACCGTCTTGCTTATAGAAAGCGTTGCGTTGCGCATATCCACGTCGTCCCAAGTAAGAGCAAGCAACTCGCCTATGCGCAGCCCCGTATACAACGCAATGAGTATGCCGTAATTTCGCGCCCTGCCGCTCTTCATTATAAATCGCTCCAGCTTCTTTTGCTCGCGCTCTGTAAAGGCGTCTATCTTCTTTTGCCTGTGCTTAAGAGTTATATCAAGCGTAGGATTAGTCTTGATGATTCCTCTGCTCGTTGCTTGCTTAAATGCGCGCTTTATGACGCCCACTATCTGCAATACGGAATTATCCGCAAGTCCCGCTTGACATTGCAGATATTCCGAGATATATCTCTCCACCATCTCTTTAGTAACTTTCCTGATGGGCACTCCGTCGAACGACGGCTTAATGTGCGTGGCAATCAACTCATCGTAACGATTGTGCGTACGCGTCTTGATTTTGCCCTCCTGCTCCTTCAACCATTGATTGAAGTATTCGTCTGTTGTCATTATATAACCTCCTTGTCTGCCTGTACGCACTCAAGGAATGTCAAACGAAACCGACGCCCTGAAGCGTCGGCAATTTTTTATTATACCAACCCCTATAAACCAACATTTATTTAACTGATTAATCCGTAAGATTTCACTGATTGGGATATCATCGTATCGGCGGCGATTACTTTATCACTACCGCGCAAAAAAGCAGCCTCTGCGCGCCGCAATTTGACAACTATCTTATCGAGCGCCATATATAACAACGAAACCCCAAAACTAAAAGGATAATATTTCTGTCTTTTGATAACATTTGGCAGCGACCGTAAATGCCGCAAGATAGCATCGTTATTATTTATCTTCATTGGCAATAATCTTGTCAATCGCTTGCTTATCTTCATTAGAAACAAGTTTGTCTATATTCAATAATTCGTTTACCGCCTCGTTTATCTCATTGTCTGTTGCGCCGCTTGACTTCATTTTCTTTTTTATCGATTCCGTAATGCTTTTTCGAGACTCTGTATCCACACTGTAATCTTTTGCATAATTAAACAAGTATTCCTTAGGAATATCGTAGTATTCCATATAGCTCTTTACGGCCTCGGGGATAGACATCCCAAGTTTAGTTAATTTGAACGTAGCCTTTCCGCCCAGTTCCGTTTTATAGTACCAATCCTTATTTTTCATGAAGTATGACGTGGCAGAATAGATATCGCTATCAGTTTGAGCGATTTGACTTTTATCAAGATTCATTGCGATGAGCTCGGCAGCTTTCATACATTCATCGATTGATATGGAAAAATTGTCATTGCTACCGCTTGTCTCGAATTCGATAATCCCATCATTGCTGCATTTATCTTTGCACACCTATCCAAGAGACCTTTTCCTTTTGCCCGCAAAACTCTAAAATTCGCAATATCCTTGAAAGCAACGGTAACAAAAGCTGCTTTGAACAGTTTCTTCTCCCTTATTAATATCTGCAAACTGTCATCATAAACAACCAGCGCGACTTTACCATTGAAATACACGTCGTTTAGTCCCGACAGTAATAATTTTATCATAGCAATTCCAATGATAAGCATTGCAATATCTGCTATTATAACACAGCCTACTTCTATAGCTCGAAGCGCAGAATAGTCTACTAATATAGAAAGAAGAATTACAGCAACAAGCATTACTAAAGCTAAAATGCCCCCACCGTATGTTTTAATGAATATACAACGCCTTTTTGCTTTGAATTGTATTCCCAACCCCATATCAAAATTATATCATAACAAGACGATTGTAACAAATAATTAATATAATATCGCTTATACGATTTAACGCTCTAAGCTGTTTAACTTATTCGCAATATTTGCCATATTAATCGCATAAGCTCGCAATCACATCTTACAGTTTGAATTCTCAGTATGCTATTACTCTGTAGTTTTCACGCTTTATAAATGCAGTTTTTATAAGTTTGCGTTCGCTTTCTCTCAAATAACGCAACATCACTTCTTGATACTACATGTATTAGCGTGCATTATAGATAAAAGGTTGATTATTTTGAAAATCCGTGTTATACTGTGTATTGCCAAACAATCTTAATAATTGTGGTATATTTTAGCACAATTTTTCACAGTATTACTATAGGCATAGTAGTACCTAATTTCTGTGAAATTTTTGTGCATTACTTTAATTCCGCAAAACCAGAAAAGATTGTTTGGCGACTGTTAGGGTACTTCATGCGGGCAACCTTAACGGTTGCCCTTATTTTTTTGCCCGCAAAAAAGCGAGGTGAAAAGTGGAAAAAAGGAAGAAGAAAAACCTACTCATTGTTATAGCGTCTGTTTTAACTATCGCTATCATTATACTTGTCATTTGCCTAACGGTCATACCAAGCAGTACAGAGCCTGACAATACAGACGTGCCTGACCTAGGTCAAGACGGCGAAATTACAGGCGATAACACCCCGGATGATACACAAATCGGCGGAGATAATGGACAAAACACCGGCGGAGATAACGGACAAGATTCAGGCGGCAATACGGGCAGCACTCCTCCCGACGGCGGACAAGAGGATGTAAATAAAGGCGACGGCGATAAGGAAGAAACCCCGCCGATTCATGAGCACGATTACAAGACGACGGTGGTATCCCCCACCTGCACAAGCAGCGGATATACCACATATATATGTTCCGGTTGCAAAGACAGCTATGTCAGCGATTATGTTGATGCGACAGGGCACACCGAAAAGACGATTACAGGTACTCCAGCCGGCTGTTTGCGCCCAGGCAAAACCGATGGTATAAGCTGCGGCGTATGCGGGATAGTATTGGAAAATCAAACTGATATAGAGCCTTTAGGACACTCTTATACAAGCTACGTTTGCATACGCTGCAATGCCATTGACCCCAACATGCCCGAATCTTCAGGACTCGAATTTGAATATAACTACAGCACCGGCAGTTATACTTTAACGAACATAGGCGAATGCCCCGATAAAAACATAAAAATTCCTGCCGAGTATAAAGGACGCCCTGTAACGGCAATAGGTCCGTATGCGCTTACCTATTCAGGCGCAAAACACGTTTATTTACCCGACAGTATAACCGAAATACAGGACCACGCCTTCTCTACTTGTTCCGAGCTGATTAGCGTGAACTTACCTGCGGGTGTTTCTATCGGCGAATCAGCTTTCGGCGCCTGCTATAAACTGGAAAGCATAGAAATACCTGACGGCACTACTTATATAGAAAATTATGCTTTCCAAAACTGTACGTCTTTAAAGAGCGTGAAGCTCGGAAAGGATGTTACGGGCTTTGGCACCTACACATTCGATCGTTGCGAAGCACTTGAATATTTTGAGGTTTCGCCTGATAACACAGTCTACTCTTCAAAAGACGGCATCATTTACAACAAAAGCCAGACTGTTATGTCATTTATCCCCAATGCTTTAAGCGGCGATGTAGTAATTCCCGATACGGTATGGTCAATCATGAGCTTTAAATACAAGACCAATCTAATAAGTGTAAAACTTCCCAATGGATTGAATTCAATAGATTCTTCCTTATTTGAAGGTTGCACTTCTTTAAAAAGCGTTACTATCCCTGACGGAGTAAAAACCATCGGCAGTAATGCGTTTAAAAACTGTTCCGCGCTTGAAAGTTTGACAATCCCCGACAGCGTTACATCAATCGCAAGGGACGCATTCTGTGGCTGCACCAACATAATTAACTCCGAAAACGGAATACTATACGTCGGTAATTGGGTTGTCGGCAATGATGGCGGCGTAATCGATGTGGTGCTGCCCGACACCATAAAAGGTATAGCAGACTGGGCATTCTATGGTTGCAAAACACTTGAAAGCATAGTTATCCCCGACGGCGTTACAAGCATCGGCATTTGGGCGTTCTACAATTGCTCAGCGCTTAAAACAATAACCATACCCGAAAGCGTAACATCTTTCAATTCTATGGCGTTTTATAATTGCACCAAACTTACCGACATATACTACGACGCAACAAAAGCAAGTTGGGATGCTATACAAAAAGCCAATTCTTGGAACAGCTATACAGGGAATTATACTATACACTGCATAGACGGGGATATATCTAAATAACTCATATCCGCAACTACATGTATAAACCGCCACAGGCATAAGCGTGAGGCGGTTTATACGCGTTTTTCTATTTGTAGGAGAAAGTATATTTCATTGCAAGGCGATGACGTAAAAGAATATTTAGATTACTTCTTCTACTACGATAGAATCTTTGACGCAATAAAAAGCAAGTTACTCGTCAAAAAAAGTTAACCGATAATATATAAGTCAGTGCGTGCACTCGCCTTATTAGGCTATTCAAAAATTCAACTGTTATGCCACAAGACAGCAAGTAAGATAAAGCTCAAATAGCCGCTTTGTGGGTAAACAAAATTTTTCTAAATTATAAATAATTGACTATTTTAAGCATTCGATTTTTTCCAAGCATTGTATCTTATGCAGTAGCATATAAGCACCGCAATACCTAAGCAAGTAATTATAGAGCCAAGCAATGCCGCAAATATTATAAACACATCATTGCTTGAAGCAACAAAAATGCAGTCATGCGGATTTAGAGGATTATAAGCAATCTTTATTGAGTCTCCGATATCATTTGCTCCATAAGTCGAACTTATGCTGTTGGTAGCAGTATACGTTACACCGTCCACTTCAAACTCGGCAATTTCGGCATATCCGTATACCTTGTGTACCTCCCCTTTATTCATAGTAGTAACTTTATAATCTACTATCGTGCCCGTAGTTATAATATATCGACTAATCTTAGCTGTTTCTTGACTGCGATGCACCGATATACCCACAATCATTCCTATCCCAATGCAAAGAAATACAAAATAAAAATAAAACATTTTTTTGTAGGCTTGCTAACGTATCTCGCTGCACTCACTTCTTTATTTCCCATCTCTTATTTTAATCTGCTACATTATAACAAAATCGTAATACCTTCTCAAGTACATAAATAATTACAGCACTTTTTTTATATTAATAATTTTATTAAACCGAATTTTATTTGAACATTGTTCAAAAACAATTTGACAATTTTGCAGCGATTGAATATAATATATTTGAACAATGTTCAGTGGCGGTGTTAATTTGGATAATAAAGAAGCAATCATAGAAGCTACAATCGAGTTAATTGAAGAAAAAGGCGAGCAAATAGATGCGATTACTGTTCGTGAAATTTGCAAGAAAGCAGAGGTCGGTTTAGGGCTTGTAAATTATTATTTTGAAAGCAAAGAAAAATTAATATCCTACTGCGTTGAAAAAATCATTAACGGCATCGTGGAAAAATTTGCGCTCATTTGCGAACAGACCAACCACTTTACCCCGTTTGAAAAACTTGAATATCTTGGCAATATGACGTTTGATTTTTTATTTGACCACTATACGGTATCCAAAATTTCGATACTGAGCGATATGCATACGCCAAAGGAGAACGACAACACGCATAGGACTTATGCGGCATATCTTCCGCTCATTTCCTCTTGCCGTCCCGATTGGAATGAGGACAAAGTAAAACGGATAACTTATAGTCTGATAACAACTATGCAACAGGCGTTTTTAAGAAACGAAATTATTTTACTTTCTCAAGGTGTAAATTTGCACAATAAATCGGAGCGATATCAATTCCATAGACAAATGCTACAAGATATATTAGGAGTTATGCAATGAATATAACGGTAATCAACGGGACTGAAAAACGCGGAGTTACTTATAAGCTAAAAGAGATATTCTTAGAGCGCTTCAAAACAAATTCCGAAATAACAGAATATTATCTGCCGAAAGACTGTCCTAATTTTTGCAACGGTTGCGCAAGTTGCTGTCTGAAAGGCGAACAGACTTGTAAAGATTATTCATATGTACAATCGATAGAGAAATCGCTTTTGCAAGCGGATTTAATAATTATGACTTCGCCCGCCTACGTCATGCACGTTAGCGGAGCAATGAAAACGCTCTTGGATCATCTTGCGTATCGTTGGATACCGCACCGCCCTGCCGCCAATATGTTTGGTAAACGCGCCGTTGTTATAACGCAATGCGTAGGAGCGGGAGCAAAATCAACTGCAAAAGATATTAAACATAGTTTATCTTGGTGGGGAATATCCAAAATAGGCATATTTACAGGCACACTTATGGACGATATCGTTTGGGATAACTTGAGCGAAAAACGACGTAATAAACTATCAAAGCAGATTCTACAACTTTCTGATAAATTCTCGAAAATCAATTATAAAAAGCCTGCTCATACGAAAATACTAACAAAAATCAAATTCGGATTTTGCAGACTTATGCAAAAGAAGTCATACAAAATCAATCCCGAATATACTGATGCGCAGTATTGGCATCATCAAGGGTGGCTCGACAAAAACCGTCCTTGGCATAAAACAAAATAATTTGTATATAGAGTTATATATTACGAAGGTGAAAAATAAGAAGTCCGTTGCAACGTAACAGACTTCCCCAAGTGTTCATTCTACACACAACTTACAATGCGACAACAAAAAAACTCTGATGCGATTTTTTTACTGGGATGACGATGTAGACATACTCTATGGTAAACAAACTTTGACCTAAATCAAGCCGCTAAAACTTGCGCGCAAGAAATGTTGAACAAATAAATTGCAGTCTATTGTTTAACCTGCCGCATATAGACAGCGTTTCCATCAGGATCGTAAAAACTCATATTGATTGCACCCCACGGACGAACAGTCGGCTTTTCAATAAACTTCACACCTGCTGCAGAAAGACGCTCATACTCTGCGTATATGTCCTCAACAGTGAACGCAAGGCACATCATTTGATTTTTGAGTTTCTTTTCTGTTCCGCCATTAAAGACGGTCAAAGCCGTCTCCTCCGAGAGAATAAACTGATGGACAGCATCATCGCTTCTGTTATCCACGCCAAGCAGAAATTTATAGAAATCTGCCATTTGCTTAACGTCGTTAGTCAATAAACTCACTTCTCCGATTTTCATGATTTTCTCCACTAGATTACTGTATATCGTAGAAAGATTATATCTTAATTATATATATAAAAGCAAGTATCGAATACAAAGCATATATCCTTGAGATTGTCTTGACAGCGAGCGGCTACGCCAAGCGAAAAGGGCGCTTTCTAAATTAAAATCGAAATTCGACTTCTTTATCCGTAAAATGAAGTACCCAATTACAATTGCTATTAGTAGGACTATTATTAACCACGACAAACGTTTTATTGTTTGCATTATAAAAGCCCCCAAATAATATATCTAAATAATTGTTTTTTCATTTAAACCACCGTCATTTTTAATTTTATTCATCAAAGATTGACACAAAACTCTAAACAGCGTATACTGATAATAAGGAAGCGAACTCAATCTTTATGAGATTGTTTATGTCGGCATTGTTCCGACCCGCAAGTTAGGGGCAATTTGTTTGCCCTTTTTCTTTTTTCGACGAACAACTCTTCCAGTATGTACAAGCGTACGATTCAAATCATGACTACCCAACTTAAACCGCGATTGAGCTTCTGGAAAATTTCTTTATTTGTTATCTTCTTCATATTAATTACTCTCTCTTTTTTATTGTATCTGCTACAAACCTTATAACGCCCCTATCATCCTAAAAGGCAACAATATTAACCATACAATGCTTTAACAAAAGCGACTATAATCGGCGCAAGTATAGGCAAAAGAAAAAACAGAAGCAATAATGCAGCTATAACGCCAATACTATCTTTAGCCATTTCCACCAATCAGGGCTCGTCAGCTCAATGCTCGGCGAATATCCTGACCAATGATCTACAGGCGACATGACAAAGCTAAGAGTAGTTAAATCGCCGTCCTTATTGTCTCGTTATATAATGAATTGACTTTTGTCGCATTACCAATTATAATAATGTTGTGAGCGTCGGGTATTTCCGACCGTGATATATAAATCCCACTCACAAAGAGAGCAATTTATTTGCTCTCTTTATTTTTTTGGTCTATCCTTCATACTAATTCTTTTCATATCCCATTTTCAAGCCGTGTTTTTGTCTTGTTATATAATCAATTGACTTTTGCTGCGCTATACTTTATAATAACTAATAGGTAAGCGGCTTTCAGCGCGTTTACACCTGCCGATATTGGATTGCGGCATTGCCCCGAACGGATAGTTTCGGGGAATTTTTTACCCTTTTTACCGCGAAATTTATTGATACGTTTTCTATTCTTTTGCATAGGTTTTGAGTGATTAAAAACCGTATCAATAATTGTGTCTACGTCTTGCCGCGATACGTCAATATTCGGGTGATTTTACTTGAGTTTTCGATTTACCTGTATCAAGTTACCCTCGTCGTCCATAATTTCAACATAATGCTTAAATCGTGATTGCCCTTGCTGATAGTTTTTCAACCATGTACGGTTTTTACCGTCGCGGCTTGATAACTGCACTACGGCAAGGTCGTTACGGGCGTTTGTTTCGATTACGACAACGGGGCGTTCCTTTTCAGGCTGTTTCGCCTTTTTGTCTAAATACTTATCGCGCGTGGTAAGCGTTCTGCCTTGCGGCACTCTGCCGCTTGCCGTTCTACCTCGATTTAATTTCTTTGTAAGCTTTGTTGCCCCATTTTTAAGGGCAGCTTAATCGAATTTCTATCTTGACAAATCAAACAACATCCTTTTTGAAAGCGTACTTCCAATTTTTGTTATAAAATAGTTTGACAGTTTCCGTGCCATATGATAAACCAATTATAAGTAACGATGATTTCATTTTGAAATCGGGGCTAATGGCATTGCAGGTTTGGCACGTCGTTACTTTTTTTGTGCCTTTTTCTACCCCAAATACTTTTGCTTCGCCCTGTCATATAAATTTTTGCTTGTGCATAATCTTTCGGAGTCAAATAAAGGCGATGTTTTGACTACAAAAAGGAGAGCAAAATATTAATAAATCTTTCTGGCTTTTCTATCAACGCTAAGCCACGAAAAGACGGACGATACCAAGGATATATTGTACAAAACGGCAAATAAAGATATATATATGGAAAATCGCGCGAAGATGTGGCTGCAAAAATCAAAACAATTATTCATGAACGATTGACACATAAAAAGAAAAAAAACATTGCACTATAACTTTTAGAAGCTATGTTGAAACTTGGATTGAAATATACAAAAAACCAAATCTGAAACCAGCTAGTATTGCGAATACATTAAGCGCTATTAAGCATGCAATTAATAACTTTGGAGATAAACCTATAAATAATATATCTACAGATAGTGTGCAGATATTACTTCTATCAATGCGTGCAGAACGAATGCGTAATCTATGCAAAACATAATCGGATAGTCAGAGCGAAACAAAAGAAATACGCACACTGCTCAAAAGTGTGCGTATACCCCTCGTATGGTGGAGCTAAGGGGAGTCGAACCCCTGACCTCTTGAATGCCATTCAAGCGCTCTACCAACTGAGCTATAACCCCTGATTGCGATATAAGTATATCATATCAAAATCAGCGGTGTCAAAATAAAATTAAAGCGATTTAGCAATTTGCGCCATTTTAGCTCTGCCCTCATCGCTAATAGGACGGAAAGGTCTGCGGCAATCGCCCATAGGTATACCCAAAGCATCAAGGACTGCCTTCTCCGCAGCAAAAGTACCGTACTTAATAAGCTCTGATATTATGGCGTTGGCCTCAAGCTGCTTAGCCTGCGCGGCGCGCAAATCTCCCTTTAGGAAATAATTGTAGATATCGATAAACTTATCCGCCATGAGGTTATAAGTAGAACCGATGCCGCCGTCCGCACCCATACTCAAGCCTGCGATAAACATCTCGTCCCAGCCGTTGTAAACTACGGGATTAGCTGACATGCCCTTAAACTGTTGCAGCATAAACAAGTCGGACGTAGTATGCTTAATACCTATAAATCTGTCAGATGCGGCAAACAGCTCTTCCGCGATGGCCTTAGTAAAGCTGAATCCGCTTGCATTGGGGAAATTATAAATTATCATAGGGACGTCGACGCTATCGACTATATCAAGATAATAGTTCTTGATTGCTTCATAGCTGAATGCGTAATAAAAAGGCGCAACCGCCGATATGGCGTCATAGCCGACCTCCTTAGCATATTTAGCCAATTCGACAGCGTGATCGGTGCAAATTGCCCCCACGTGCGCTATCATAGTCGTCCTGCCCGCATTAGCCTCTGCCGCCGCCTTAAAAAGCTGCTTGCGCTCCTCTATAGTAAGGAGCAGCCCCTCGCCTGTAGAGCCTCCGACGTAAAATCCGTTGACGCCCTTGCCGATATTATATTCCACAAGTTTTGCAACCGAATCGTCATTGATGCTGCTATCCGCCTTAAACGGCGTAAGCAGCGCGGGGAACACGCCCTTAAATTTGTTATCCATATAACCTCCCAAAAGACTACGCTTTCAAAAAAAATTGTTTTTTATATTATTACCGCTCAATATATACCGTTTTGTATGCCGTAGCGTCCGTTGAGCGCGGCGAACACGCTACCAAGCAGCGCCGCCCTATTGCCTAACTTAGCCTTAACCAACTTGCAAGCTATATTTTTGTCGCAAATAGATACGAGGTCATCCCACCAATACTGCGACATCTCGACCACACCGCCGCCTATAATGATGTTTGTGGGGGAATATCTATCGCAGGCGACTTCCAACACGCTCTTGAAATCGGCAAGGAACTCCCTTACCGCAGCTCTGCTCTTATCGCTTGAAAGTATCTCTTCCACTCTGTCCATACCTGCGTTAAGTTTAAGCCCCGTAGCAGAAACATATTGCTCCGCACAGCCCTTCAAGCCGCACTTACACTGCCGTCCGCCGTCATGCAGCTCTATGTGTCCCAATCTTATATTTTCTATGCTGCCGCTGCCTAAGGGCTTGGAAATATCCTCTATCATCGCACAGCCTAAGCCGGTGCCCAGCGTAAGCATCATAGGTCTGCCCTTCAACGAATTGCCTACGTACGCCTCGCCTACAAGCGCCGCTACCGCGTCATTGACCAAGTTAACTCTCTTGCCGAAGCGCTCTGCCAGCAACTCGCGCAGCTCAAGTCCCGTAAACCCGGGGAGCGCATCCGTAGCAAAAGTAATTACTCCGCATGTATCGTCGATATCTCCTGCCGATCCTACGCCGATAATCGAGGCGTCGGATTGCGCGATAAACTTATCTATCGCAACGCAGATGTTGTCTATCACCTTATCCCTGCCCTGCTTGCCGTCGGTATGAACGGACGCTCTTTCTATAATCCTATAAGATGCCGCATCGTCGGGCGCGCCGCACTCTATGAGCGCGGATTTTATCCCTGTGCCGCCTATATCTACGCCTACTATCCTCATTTAATCACCTGCACAAATCTTTTGGTTATATCCATAGGTCTTGTTATTGCCGTACCTATTACTACCGCGTACACTCCGAGCGACCATACCTTTTCCAGTTGCGCGCTCTCCCATATCCCGCCTTCCGCTATTATGCGCCTATCGGGATATCGCCTGACAAGCTCGCTTATAAAATCGTAATCGGGGATAGACACGCCCTTACTCGCCTGCGTATATCCGCGCATCGTGGTGCCTATATAGTCAAAGCCCAGCCTGTCCGCCTCCGCTGCGCTCTCGAGATTATCGCAATCAGCCATTATAGCTACCTCGGGCGCATTGGCGCGGATATATTCAACCAGCTCCTGCAAAGACTGCTTAGGACGCTCTCTGCGCGTACAATCGAGCGCAATAACGTCGCAAGGAGAATCTATCAACGCCTTGACCTCGTCAAGCGTGGGCGTGATATAGACGTCGCTGCCATTATAGACCTGCTTGATTATTCCGATGATAGGGACGTCCACCTCTTTGCGAACGGCTATAATATCCGACACGTATCCCGTCCTTATACCTACCGCTCCGCCAAGCACCGCGGCGCGCGCAAAATGTCCCATCATATCCAAGCCGTATAAAGGCTCGCCTTTAACCGCCTGACATGAGACTATAAGCCCTCTTCTAAGCTCCGCCATAAATAATCTGTCCTTTCTCTATCTCTTCTATAGAAAACTTCAGTGAGTCGATACTCTCGTGCTCTGTGCTGCCTTCGTAAAGCAATAATATATCGCCGTCGTCCGCCTGCACCATACTGCTATATACAAAGCCGTCTGCCTTGACCTTAGCCGAAAAGGCAAAGGTCTCGCCGTAATCATACGACAGCCTTATCGTGCCGTTGATGCGCCTCTTCTTGTCCGCGGCGTTACACACAAGCGTTACTTCCTTACCTTTATATACCGCATTGATTGCGCTGACTTGACATATGGGGTGAATGAGCGCGGGATTGTGTCTGTAATTAATCCAAGTCTCTCCGCCGTCATAACTTTCCGCCATGGCAATCAATCTCTTGAGAGAGTGATTGCGCATAAACATACGCAATACTCCGTCCTCAAGCTCTATCACCTGACTTTCCGTAATCATATCAAATTCCGAGACGAATCTTGAAGACAACTTGAATATAAACTTGCGTCTGCCGTCATTGGGAGACTTGCCCCTCTTCCAAGTTGCGCCGCCGTCATCGCTGTATATTACGCAAGAGGATAAACTCAAAGCGCGCCTTAATGTATTGAAATATATGGGGAATATAAGTCTGCCTGCATACTTGCCGCGTTTAATCTTGATACCGACGCCGGGACATGCGCCTATAAAGCTCATGTATCTGTCTTTAACTTGCAGATTGAGACACTCGGGCTTGCTCCAAGTAAGTCCTTCGTCCTCGCTCTTACATATATAAAGAAAGCATGTGCCGTATTCTTTGATGGGATTTTTACCGCTGTAGATATCTCCTACGCATTCGCCGTCTTTATAGGCATATGCTTCGCCGTCATAGACGTATCCGCTATACTTGCCGTCCGCGTAAACGATATCGTTGTTGTCTGCAACGTAGGCAACACGCTTGCCTATCTTTAATAATTTTCTGCCGACATTGTCATAGCCCGTACCCTTTTCGGAATCCAATATCCATACCTTAGCGGGAGAATGCAGATAAATCATAAATACGGTATTGCTATCGTCGTCGTATAATAGGCACGGATCGATTGCGGCAGACGCGTTCATCTTGCTCTCGCCGTATTCCTTTACGGCAACGATTTGCTCCTGCCACGTTATGCCGCCGTCCAATGAGCGCCTGACGACTTTATCAATGCGATTGGGGTTGTCGGCAGCCGTATAATAACGCTCGTCTGCACATGCAATAATTACTCCGCTCTTAGTCTTTACGGCAGAGGGAATTCTGTAATTATCGGCGTTGCCTGTCGCTGAGGAAAACACTTGATTGAAAACTGCCTTACCCATACGTGAATTATAGCATAACGCTTTAATAGCTGTCTATATATAATATCTTAATTTTTGCAGGTAATTGACGGATAGTAATCGAAATATTATCGGATAGAAATTTTTTTTCGACGCATATTGACTGATAGTAAAATTTATGTAATAATTTATATATGATTTATTATGTTTGCATCTTTAGCTCCCTGACTGTTATTTTCTCATTGCTTACGGCAATCTTATATCATAAGGATAATTATCGACTTGCCAAAGATGCAAAGATGGCAGCCGCGACGTTTTTCGTAGCTCTCGGCGCGGTGTGCTGCGCTACGTCGCCCGCAAATGCAGCTGCGTCGGCTATAATATTTGCAGGATTTATCCCGTCATATCTCGGCGATTACTTCCTTGCAAAAAAGGAATATCCTATATCCGAAGTCGGCGACCACAAAGCGTTCTGCTTGGGCGTAACATCTTTCGGAGTAGCTCAGATATTATATTTCATCGGATTTGCATGCGCGGCGGACTGGAAGCTGTCCCCGCTACTGATACCGCTTGTCGCATATTCTCTTATCCCCACATTGGGCGGAATTGCGAGCAAGCTCTTATCAATCGATAAAAAGAAACTTCCCATAATGATTGGCTACGGAGTGCTGCTCAGTCTTACGCTCTTTTCCGGCGCGAGCAGATATTACCTCTACCCCTCAACAGGCTCGCTGCTTGCAATGATAGGCGCGATATGCTTCTGCCTATCCGACAGCGTGCTGGGAAGCTACTATTTTGCCCGTATCAATATCAATAAAAAGATACTCAACTATCCAATAATGCTGCTATACTTTTGCGCTCAGATATTGTACGCGCTATCCATGTTGTATATATAAGTTGTGCAGTACAAAAAGACCGACACGTGCGTGTCGGTCTTTTTTATTGCCTTGCTGATAATTAAGCTGAGCTTATGCCTTGACTATCCCCTTGTCCTTCATCATGGAGTCTATTACGGCGATGGCTTTTCTTACCGCAACGCCCGACTTGAGCGGGAGTAATAGCGGCACCTCGCTATACGCGTCTATCGCGCCTTTATCTACCTTGCTCGCCTTAATGCCCTCTGGGACACTCGCATCCAAATACAGCTTGAGCGTCCTGCCGCCAATAGCGATTTTCGCAATCAATTTACCCCGATATCTGTAGCTGTCGCATCTTATGCTGCATCTGCTCTTTACGCCGTAGTAACTCAGCAGCGCCGCCCTTACGCTATCGTAAAACGCGCTGTTCTTCTCGTCCTGTCTCACTCTCTCATCGAAAGAGATAACGCTCATACCTTATTCTCCTCTTCATATGCCGCTCTCACCGCCTTGGCAAGCTGCGCTGCGCAAGACGTATTCTTCAATCCGCACTTTACGTCTTTTAATTTATCCTCGATTTCGTCTACGCTCATCCCCTGAACAAGTATCGGGATAGCAGACAAATTTCCCGGGCATCCGCCGTAAAACTTTACGTTATATACCTTATCTTCTTTCAGCTCTAAATCAATGCGGACAGAACACGTTCCGCTGGTCTTATACGAATGAAACACTGCTATTACTCCTTATAAAAGCAATTGATATAGTCTGCTATATTCTCTCTATTGCCACGATACGGTCCGGGGTTTTCCATCTTGGCAGATACCGTGGCGGTAGCCCAAAGCAAAGAGTCCTTTACCGAGTTATTAAGTCTTTCCGTGATATAAGCGGCGAATGTGGTATCGCCCCTGCCGCTGCGACCGGAAAGATTCCTTGC